>NZ_JBQIKP010000004.1:0-152331 GCF_056796775.1 Schaedlerella sp. | reverse complement strand
CATATTTCAAATCGCTCCATTACTGTGGAACGCCTCCTTATGAACTATTATACTGTATTAAAATGTATGTGTAAATACCAAAGATTTATTAGTACACCCAGTACTTATACGGTGTCGTGCACTTGCTGAACGGCATCCGGTCATACAGTGACAGGGCGGGCTTGTCGCAGAGCAGGCCGCTCTGCGACAGTTCTTACCCGGTCAGAACTGCAGCTCGGAATGATACTTTCCAGGGAGGTCGGCAGAGCCATGCGGAACAGTCAATGGAATGAGAAGAAGGCATATGAATTTATAGAATCAGAACCAAGGCTCAGCCTGGACAAGGCGGAGGAGATTTTAAAAAATGTATATCAGGCAGCCGGGATATCTCCGCCCGACAACTGCGCGGAGATACTCCAAAGAGGCGTGGAACATCATTCTGAGTATAAAGATGCCTGAGTTTTACAATGTGTAATAGATTTTGGGTGATTTTTGCAATGAGGGCATACTTTTTCTAAATTTAGGAAGGATGCCTTTTTTGTTCGCTTAGAGTGTCCGGACAAAGAAAAGAATATGCGCATTTATTCCGAACGGCAGCGGACTCGTCTGCGGCAGAGCAGCTGCTGGCCAGAACGGATGCAAAAAAATATAAAGAAAATGGTGAACAGCATGGTTGTATTATTGATAGGCGGCGGCAGTGCGCTGATGGACGCGATGATCAGCAAACTGGCCAAGAACGGTCATCGTGTATACCTGCTGACAGGGCAGAAAAACAATCGTTCCTCTTATAAGAAGGTATTTGAAAAATATGATTTTCCGTATGACAGCGGGAGCATCAAGGATATTTTTGAGAGTACCAGGCCGGATGTCGTTGTCTTTATGGGGGCATTTGACACGAATTTTGACTGGAAGGAAGACGCCAGACAGGAGTCGGTCCGTTATGTGGCGGGAATCGTAAATCTCTTGTCTGCGTATAGTGTGGTCAAGGGGGGAAAGTTTGTATATTTCTCGTCCCATGAAGTATTCAGCAATGTATATATCGACAATGTTTCCGAGGACGAGCCGGTGTCTCCCAAGGGATTTAAAGCAATGGCCCTGGTTCAGGGGGAGGAAGCCTGTGAGAATTTCCGCAGGACACAGGGAACGGATACGATGATCCTCCGGTTTGACCATATGTACTGGGTGCCGGAAAAAGGAAAGACGGAGGACAATGACTGTTTTCGGATGTGTCTGGAGGCATTGAAAACAGGAAAGATTTCGGCAAATGAAAGAAGGGCATTTTCCATGATCTATATGAATGATGCTCTGGAGCTGGCTTACAGAGTGCTGTGCGAAGAGAAGCCGAAGCATTCTATGTATAACATTTCGTCCGCAGAGACGATCAATGAAAAACAGTTTGCCGAGAAGATCAGAGATGAGATGGGGGAAGGTGTATCGGTTGCTGACAGCGCTGTAGGCGCAAACAGTCGTCTGGTGCTGGATTGCGGCAGATATAAGGAGGAGTTCGAATATGAACTGTTCCATGATTACGACAATGGAATAAAATCTGTGGTTCATTTTATGATACGCCACAGCAATTCCTTTATTTTGGATGAGGATGAAGGTGCCGGTGTAGGCATGAAGATCTGGAACCATATCCGGAGGATCTTCAAGGCATTATTGCCTTTTGCGGAGGCATTGGCGGTTTTTGCGCTTGCATATTTTCTGGACGGCAGGGCGGCGGACAGCGAGTTCCTGGCAAAGCTGGATATTTACCTGCTGTATGTGCTTCTGTTTGCCATTGTACACGGACAGCAGCAGGCGGTATTTTCGGCGGTACTTGCGGTGATCGGATACTGCAGCCGGGAGATGGCGGACAGCTCCTTATTTGAAGTGCTGCTGGATTACAATACATATGTCTGGATGGCGCAGCTGTTTATTGTGGGCCTGACAGTGGGATATCAGAAGGATCAGCTGAGTTTTATCCGGGATGAGGGGCGGTGCAGAGTTCAGTACCTGAACGGACAGCTGCGGGACATCGAAGATATCAATGACAGCAACGTAAAACTGAAGCATAATTTTGAATCCCAGGTAGTGAATCACCGGGAAAGTCTGGGGAAGATCTATGAGGTTTCGTCCTCACTGGAACAGTATGGACCGGAAGAGGTGCTTTTCTATGCGGCTCAGGTGCTGTCCAGGCTGATGGACTGCAGGGATGTGGCAGTATATAACGTTGCCAACCGGGATTACGCAAGGCTCTTTTCCGCAACCTCCCCGGAGGCGCGCAGATTGGGAAATTCCATCAAGTATACGGGGATGGAAGAACTGTATAACGAGCTGAAAGAACACAGGGTCTATATCAATCGGAATATGGTTGAGAAGATGCCGATGATGGCAAGTGCGGTATACTCAGAGGATGACATGCAGCTCATCATTATGCTCTGGGGCGTTCCATGGGAACGTATGACGCTGGGCGAGGCAAACCGCCTGACGATCGTAGGCTATCTGATCCAGAATGCGGTCGTCCGTGCCAACCGTTATCTGGATGTGCTTCGGAATGAGCGTTACGTGGAAGGGACCAGCGTGCTGGAGGAGGAAGCATTTACCCATCTGGCGAAAGCGTTCTTTGACGCAAAAGATAAGGGGCTGACGGAGTATATCCTGCTGGAGATCTTCACCAACGGGTGGAACTATGCGCAGGCGGCAGACAGGCTGGGCGGCACGATGCGGCAGACAGACTATCTGGGGCTCTTCAAAGGCGGAAAACTGTATGCGCTGCTGCCGAATACCAACAAAGAAACTGTTGGCGGCATTATAGAACGTTTCCATGAATTAGGTTATACGTGCCGGATTGACGAGGAGGCAGTACTATGACCATGGCAAGAGATGAATACATCTTCCTGATCGTCCTGGCTGTCAATTTTATCGTGTCAGTGGTCTACCTGATCGCAGGGGTAGTGATTGTAGTGCCGGCCCGGGCATCGCTGGCGGATGAAAACGGCACGGAGATCTTATATGACAACAGGCGGACCTATGTGATCCGTTTCATTGAAATGATTTTGTGCCCGGTCATCGTTCCGCTGTTTTTTCTGATGGGGCATCTGTTTTATCTGTTCGTGTTTTGGAGGGAAGCGAACCTGGCAGATGTAGTTTTCAGCAAAGACCGTGTCAAAACAAACCAGAAAGCGGATGAGGAAGTAGAGCGCAATATCATTCCTCTGGAAGAGGCTCTTCTGGTGAATGAGAAAAAGGATCTGCGGTCGGTGTTTGTCAATGTGATGCGGGAAGATATCAGGAGCTCTCTTGCATCTATCACACTGGCACTGGACAGTGAGGACTCGGAGACTTCTCACTATGCGGCTGCGGTGCTGTCGGATGAACTGAACAAATTCCGGATGTTTGTACAGAAGCAGCTTCTGGAGATCCGGGAAAGGGAGCATCCAGATACGGAGTGCGAGGAGCTTCTGGTGGACTATATGGACCACATTTTAAAGCAGCACATTTTTTCTGATCATGAACAGCGGAAATATGTGTATGAGATGGCAGAGATGGCCGAACTGCTCTATGAGAAGGATGCTTCCAGAATCACACTCGAGAGATATGAGGCAGTCTGCCTGAGGATCCTGGAGATGAAGGATTATGAAAACACTGCAAAATGGTGCCGGCGTATGGAAGAACAATATCCGGAGGAGCTTTCTACATATACCTGTAAGCTGAAGCTTTATTTTGCGGATCAGGACAGGGAAGCGTTCTTCAAAACGCTGGATGCCCTGAAAAAGTCAGATGTGATCATTGACCGCGAAACATTGGAATTGATCCGGATCTTCAGTACAAGGAGGCAATAACGATGTCAATGTCTATTCTTTCCATATTGCAGCTCGCAGGGATATCGGCAGCATACGTTCTTGTGGTTCTGATGCTGCCCTGGCTATTTCTGCGCAGACGGCTTGCCGGCTTCGGCAGTGTGTCCGTGAGATTTATGATCTATTTCCTCACCGGGAATTTTTATATTATCAATCTGGTCTATCTGCTGCAGCTGCTTCACATATCCTGCTGGCTGACCCTGTTCTTTGGAACATTGGCTCCGTTTCTCGCAGAAGCTTATATAAAATACAGAGGATCTTTTCTGAGCATTCTGGAAAAAAGGCTGAACCGGCTTCTGCTGATCTTAGGCGGGGAGATCGGCAGAAAAACACTGCTTCTTCATATCAGAAGAGGGGTGATGCGGTTCGCCGCTGCCGCAAGAAAAAAGCGCGGAGAATTTATAAAAACGTTCGGGGCGGAGATTTTTCTGGTTGTTGGCCTGATCGTGCTTTTGCTCTATATGTATGGAACGAATGCGGTCAATGTGTACGGCTACTGTGCCTCTGATATTGTGCTGCATAATTACTGGATCAATGAGATGGGACATAACAATATCTTTGCGGATGGTGTGTATCCGTTTGGTATGCACTGCCTTTTGTATCATCTGCATGGATTGTTTGGAATCCATACGCAGGTCCTGCTGAGGCTCTTTTATGTGATACAGACGGTGATGACGCACCTGGTCCTGCTGGCATTCCTCCGGAGTGTGTGTAAATCCAGATATGCTCCGTACATCGGGATTATCATCTACATTGTCTCGAACAAATTTTACTACTATACCTATATCCGATATCATGCGACTCTGCCCCAGGAGATGGGCATGGCCTTTATCTTGCCGGCCGCTTATTTTGCGATGGCGTTCTTGCAGGAGACGAATTTTGCGTCCAGATTTGCGGGAAGAGGCGGCTCTGACGCGGAAGATGCCTTCGTGATGGAGGCAGGGGGAGGAGTTGAGCGGGAGACGGATGGCAGAGAAACAGGGAAGGAAAAAAAGAAGGAACGGGCGCTTACCATCCCCGGATTCTATCTGGCGTTATTTGCTGTCAGTGTTTCGCTGACATTGACCGTTCATTTTTACGATACGATGATCGCGGGCCTGTTCTGCGCCGCGATCGGTGCGGGATTCTGTTTCCGCGTATTTCGATGGAAGTACTTTAAGCGGATCGTGGCGGCAGGGATTGCCGGGATCCTGCTTGCCGTCTTGCCTATGGCGGCGGCATTTGCCACCGGTACCCCTCTGCAGGCCTCCCTGAACTGGGGAATGGCACAGATGCAGTCTTCCGCGCCGGGAAGTACACAGGCCTCCGGCGGAAGCGGCGGGGATGAAGGGCTTTCGGCACTGGAACATATTGTGGACAGGATGGATTATTTTGTGGCCTATGACATGAAGACGGCAGAGGTGATCGTGGGAAGCATCGGCATCCTTTTTCTGCTGGGAGCATTCTGGATCCTGTTCCGGAAGGTGAACTATGGGGCTGTGATCATATCCATCAGCATCTATATGGGAGCCATGGCTGTTCTGCAGGCTTCGGCACAGCTGGGACTGATCCAGATTCTGGAGGTTTCCCGTTATTCGGTTTATCTGGGATATGGGATCCCGGTTGTATGGAGTCTTTGTGTGGATGCCGTTTTGTTTATTTTGTTCCGAAAAGCAAAGGTGCTGAATTTCTGCTCTTTTGCGGCTTTGACAGCAGCCTGCGTTCTGACGGCGAAAACAGGGATGCGGGCGCCGGTATGCGTAAGTCCCTATGAGACGAATGAGGCCATGATCTGCCTCAATAATATTATACGGGAAAATAAAGACGAAGCATGGACAATCTGCTCTGCCAATGATGAACGTCAGATGCTGGGGGACTACAAGCTGGGGTATCACTACGAGATGATCAAATTTATACGGGATATGCGCTCGTTTGATAAAGACACTACTATCACGATCCCGACCGCTACGGTTTACTTTTTTGTGGAAAAGCTCCCGCTTCTGTACCGGGATTATATCAATACAGAAAAACCGGAACGGACCGTATCCCGGGAAGGGGCGAGAATGGCGATCTCGGAACGGCCGGGAATCCTGCCCTATATCGGAGATGACCGCTGGGTTACGATGTCACATATGTATTATTGGGCGCAGGCATTTCAGGAGCTCTACCCAAACGAGATGGAGGTCTATTATGAGTCGGACAATTTTGTGTGCTACCGTGTGAAACAGAATGGGTACAGCCTGTATAATTTTGCGATAGATTACGGATATAACGGATATGACAAGACAAAGAAAGATTAGGAGAGGGGAATATGATATCACGCCGGAATTTTTTCATAATTACATTATTAATGTCTGTTGTATTCTTTCTGTGTATGTTTATCAATGATTTGAGGGACAGATTCAATGATTATGGTGTCAACGGCTTTGCCACCGGGACGGCGGAGGATTATCCCTCCAAGGTCAATATCTATGTACCCGAGAGCCTGCGAGGAGACAGAAAATCCGTACTGGAGAAGACGGAAGGCGGAGAGGAGAATGAGGAAGTCCCTGTTTCCCGCGGAAAAGCTGTCTGCATCGGCGGTAAGAACGGGATCCTGCAGGAGGTCGTGAAGGAATGGGCAATCTATACCAAGCGGAATATTGCCGGGTATGCTTCCCTCAAATCGTATCATAAGGCGGAGAAGGATACGGCACGTCCGGAGATGCTGGTGATTGATTCCGGCGCGGTAGACTGGAACCGGAAGAGTGAAACGGAATTTCTGATGGAGCAGGTCAGAGAGGGAACCCATCTGATTTTTGCGACCCTTCCGGAGGTATCCGTGATCCGAAGGAACAGGCAGCTTCAGGAACTCCTGGGCATCCGGAAGGTAGAGCGGACGGAGACGACGGTGGAGGGGATCCACCTGTACGATGGGTTCCTTCTCGGCGGCGAGATGGTTTATAAGGCCGAGAAAAAGAAGGACCGGAAATATCAGGATATGGAGCTTACATTCCCCTGGTTCAGTCTGACCTCCGGGACAAAGGTCTATATGAAGGGGATTCCGGAGGACGAAAAGGTAGAGACAGAGGACTATCCGGTTGTGATCTGGCGGAAGAGCTTCGGGTCGGCATATGTATTTGCCGTAAACGGCGGATATATGGAGGGGATTGAAGGCTTAGGGCTGCTTTCCGCCATGTCTGCGGAGATGTATCCCTATGAGATCTATCCGGTCGTAAATGCGCAGAATATTGTATTGGCCGGGTTCCCCGGTGTGGCCGATGAAAATCGGGAAGAGATGGAGAAGCTTTACGGACGCTCTGTTAAGCTATTGTGCCAGGAAAATATATGGCCTGCAGTCACTGCGGCAGTACAGGATTATTCCATGGGACTGACCTGTCTGATGTCTCCTCAGTATGACTATTCGGATGACAGGCTTCCGGATCCAAAGCAGCTTACGTATTATATGAAGATCTTTCATGAAAAATCTGCGGAGATTGGTCTCTCGGGGCTGAACGTGTCGAATACGCCTGTGAAGGAGAAGCTTGCAGAGGATCAGAAATTCCTGAAGGAAGCGGCGGAGAGATTCCGGTTTGCATCCTTTTACGCAGGGGATATGGGAGAGAAGGAAACTCTGGAGGCTCTTCAGGAGGATATCCTTTCCTCCGTGAGGACTGTGGTTCGGGACTATGATGAGAAAGACATCAGCCTCCTGGGATACCTTACAGAGCATATCACGGAGCAGCGCGCGGTCATCAACGGGCCGGAGTATTCTTTCCTGCGGGATTTTCGAACCCGATGCGTGGAAACGGCGCTGGGGTATCTCAGTGTGTGCTGTGATATGGAGCGTATCGCATATCCCAGAGGGGACGAGGATTCGTGGGATGAGCTTTCCGTTGAATTTGTAAAAAATGTGGAAGCCTATGGGCGGAACCTGGAAGGTTTTTCCGGCACGACAGCAGCGGAATGCGATGAGAGGATCCGAAGCTTCCTGGCTCTGGATTATACGGAGAGCCGGAAAGGGGATACGATCCGTCTGCAGGTCAGCGGAACAGACGGAGCAGCATGGTTTATTTTCAGAAATTACGGCAATGACATAAAGGAAGTAGAAGGCGGAGGTTTTCAGGAGCTGGAAGAGGGCGTATATCTGATCGAAGCAAAGAGCAGCGAGATTTCGATCGTTCTTGAGCCGGCGGATGAGAGATTTTATTACTGACCTTCTGAAAGGAGCGATCAAGTGAGAGTCTGCATCGTTGTAGAAGGATGTTATCCATATGTGACAGGCGGCGTATCCAGTTGGGTGCACGGCTTGATCCAGTCTTTTCCGAAGCTGGAGTTTGTGATACTGGCAATTATCAGCAACCATTCCATGAGCGGAAAATTTACATATCAGATTCCGGAAAATGTGACAGAGGTACATGAACTATATCTGGAGGATGCTGACTGGAACCGGAAGGGCAGAAAAAAATTAAAGCTGAACAAATCCGAGTACCAGGCCTTCCGCAGCCTGGTGCATAACCGGCGTGTGGAGTGGGAATCGGTATTCCGGCTGTTTCAGGAAAAGCCGGTTTCTCTGGATAAGCTGCTGATGGGGGAAGACTTCCTGCAGATCGTAAGGGAATATTATGACCTGCATTACAGTCAGCTCGTTTTTTCAGATTTTTTGTGGACGGTACGCTCCGTGTATCTGCCGCTGCTGTTTACCTTGAAGATGGAGCTTCCGAAGGCGGATCTGTACCATTGCGTGGCCACCGGATATGCCGGTGTACTGGGCAGTATGGCGAAGGTGCTTTATAACAGCCGGCTGCTGATCTCGGAGCATGGGATCTATACCAGAGAGCGGGAGGAGGAACTGCTGCGGGCGGAATGGGTGCAGGGGGTATACAAGAATATATGGATCGACCAATTTAAGAAGATGTCGAAGCTGGCATATGAGAAGGCTGACCTGGTGACCAGCCTGTATGAATATGCCAGGGAGCTCCAGGTAGATCTTGGCTGCCCTGTGGAAAAAACGATGGTCACGCCAAACGGGGTTTCTGTAGAAAGGCTGAAAGATCTTCCCGGCAGGACGGAAGAGGACAAGGGAAAGATCAATATCGGCGCCGTGCTTCGTGTGACGCCGATCAAGGATGTGAAAACAATGATCCAGGCATTCAGCTTTGCCAAGGAGCGGGAACCGAGACTGAAGCTGTGGATCATGGGGCCCATGGATGAGGACGAAGGGTATGCAAGGGAATGTCTGGAGCAGGTGGAGGCGCTGGGGATTGAGGATGTGGTCTTTACCGGAAGGATTGATATCCGGGATTATCTGGGCAGGATGGATATGACGATCCTGACCAGCCTCAGTGAAGGGCAGCCTCTTACCATTCTGGAGGGATATGCCGCGCATAAGCCGGCCATTGCCACGGATGTAGGGAACTGCCGGGGACTCATTTACGGCGAGACCGATGACTTTGGGGATGCGGGAATCGTGACCCATATCATGAACGTGGAGGAGATCGCGCAGGCGATGGTAGATCTGGCGAGGAACGAACCGCTGCGCCGTCAGATGGGCGAAAATGGTTACCAGAGGGTGATATCGGGCTACCAGATCGAGCATATGCGCAGAAATTACCGGAAGATCTACAAGGACTTTTCAGACAGCCTGGGGCTTCCATGGGAAGAATAGAGGGAGAGGAGGAGAAGGTCAATGGACGGCATAGGAGAGAAACTGAGTAAGATATTTGAAAAAAATTCGATCACAACCTATCTGATCGGGTTTGCCTACAGCTCTATGTCAACGGTGACTCCAATGTTCGTGATCATTATGAATATTCTGCTGATGGGGTACTTCCTGGAGTTCAGCAGTCTGGGGCTGATCGAGCGGGAATTATTTTCCTGTACGGTACTGTATATATTTATTTTTGCGCTTTTGACCTGTGCGCCGTTTAATTCAGTTCTGTCCAAGTATATGTCTGATGTGATCTATGAGGAACGCTATCAGGATATCAGGCCCTGCTATTACCTGGGACTCCTGATGAATCTTACCCTCAGCAGTCTGGTGGGCATTCCGTTCTGCCTGTGGGAGCATTTTGTCGGCAGGGTGGATGTATTCTATGTATTTACAGGTTACTGCGGCTACATTGCGCTGGTTCTGGTTTTTTACTCCATGATCTACCTTTCCATCGCAAAGGCCTATGAGAAGATTTCGCTGTTTTATACACTTGGGATGGTCTGGGCATTTTTCCTGTCTCTGTTTCTGAGATTTGTTTTAAAGTGGGGCATCAGGGAAAGTATGTTGTTCGCCCTGACCACAGGGTTTTTCCTGATCGCTTTTCTGGAGATTGCGGTTGTGAAGCGTTATTTTCTGGAGAACAGCAATCGGTATAGTTCCGTGCTGAGGTATTTCAGAAAGTACTGGCAGCTGGTGATTGCCAACTTCTGTTATATCCTGGGATTGTATGTCCATAATTTTGTATTCTGGACTACGGATATGAAGCTGGTGCTTGTCAGAACCTTCGTCTGCAACCAGCCCTATGATATGGCCACATGCCTGGCGATGTTTACCAATATATCCGCTACCATCATTTTTATCACCCGTGTGGAGATGTTCTTTCATGAGAAGTATAAGAACTATTCCGAATCGGTCATCGGAGGGCGCGGAAGAGACATTGACATTGCCAAGAAGGAAATGTTCCGCCAGCTGTCCTCGGAGCTGATGAGCCTGGTACGCATCCAGTTTATCATTACATCCGTGGTATATCTGCTGTGCGTGGTATTCCTGCCGAGATTTGGATTTTCTGATCTGACGCTCAGGATCTACCCCTGTCTGGTGGTGGGATACTTTATCGTGTTTTTGATGTATTCTGAGATTATCTTTTTGTATTATTACAATGACCTGACCGGTGCTGCGCTTACGTCATTCACCTTCTGTCTGGTCACGTTTCTGGGAAGTATTCTGGCAACGAGGATGCCGGAACTGTGGTATGGGATCGGCGTGGTAATGGGAGCTTTTTCCGGATGGACGGTGGCGTATTTCCGCCTGCGTTATATTGAGAGGCATCTGGATGCCCATATATTCTGCGTGGGTTCGCTGTTAAAGCCCGGAATGGGGACGCGGCCGCCCAGGAAGGTATACGATAAAAATGTACAAACGAGAAGTGAGGAGGCTTAGACATGGATGCCAATATGATAAGGATCGGAATTGGGCTTGTAGGAATTCTGCTCATGGCAGCCAGCTTTTTGATGCATTCCTATAAAAAGATTACAGTGAACTATACTGTGATCTGGGTATTGCTGGGAATTGTGCTGTTTCTGATTGGGATTGTTCCGGTATTCTCGGAATGGACGAGATATCTCGCGACAGGGACGGGGCTGGCATTTTTCTGCGTGGGAGCCATATTTTTGTTTGAAGAATTCCGGACAAGCGCGATGATCTCCCAATTGATCCTCAGGGAGCGTGAAATGGCCATGCATGTGGCTTTGCTTAACCAGGAAAACGAGGCGATTCTGAAAGAGCTTGACAGGCTGAGCAGGCTGGTGGGAGAGGACCATGAAGACAAGGAAGAATACAGTGAAGAAAAGTAAAATTCTGTTCGTTGTGAATACGTTGGGACGGGCAGGCGCGGAGACAGCCCTCCTGGAGTTGCTGAGACACTTGGACAGCCCGGAGTATGAGATCTCTCTTTATGTGATCATGGGACAGGGCGTGATGATCAATGAACTGCCGTCTCATGTAAGACTCATGAATACCAGGTTCAGCAATCAGTCCGTACTGACGAAAAAGGGAAAGCGGATCATGATGCGGACCGTATGTACTTCCTTTCTTCGGAACGGAGGATGGTTTCGGAAGCTGCGCTTTATTATGAAGAATTATACGTCCATGAGTAGAACCGGGCATGTTCAGCCGGATAAGCTGCTGTGGCGGATGATTTCCGATGGTTCTCCGCATTTTTCCGAGAGGTTTGATATGGCTGTCGCATATCTGGAAGGGGCTTCTGCCTACTATGTAGCGGAGCATGTGAAGGCTGACCGAAAATGTGCGTTTGTACATATTGACTACGAGAGCGCAGGATATACCAGGGAGATGGATCAGGGCTGCTGGGAGCGGTTTGATCGGATCTTTACGGTTTCCGATGAGGTGAGATCCCATTTCCTGGTGGTATACCCTGAATGTTCCTCAAAGACAGAGATCTTCCATAACTTGATTGACCAGGAAGGAATCCGGAAACGGGCGGAGGAAGAGGGCGGCTTTCAGGATACGTACCAGGGGATGCGGCTTCTGACTGTAGGGAGGCTGACATATCAGAAGGCGTATGATATCACGGTGGAGGCGATGAAGCTTTTGAAGGACGCAGGTCTCAGGGCAAGGTGGTATGTGCTGGGGGAAGGAGACCAGAGGAGTAGGAGTATGCTGGAGAAAAAGATCGCCTCCCTGGGGCTGAAAGAGGATTTTGTGCTTCTTGGAGCCGTAGCCAATCCGTATCCCTACTATGCGCAGGCAGACCTGTACATCCATGCCACCAGATTTGAAGGGAAAAGTATTGCCATTCAGGAGGCGCAGACGTTGGGCCGCGCGGTGATCGCTTCGGACTGCAACGGCAACAGGGAGCAGATTATAGACGGAGAGGACGGCATACTCTGCGAATTGACCCCGCAGGCGATCGCGGACAGTATTGCAGACCTTCTAAAGGATCACGAAAAGAGAAAACGGCTCGGACAGGCGGCCGCAAAGAAAACAACAGCTCAGAAAGAAGAGATCGAAAAGCTGCTCAGAGTCTTGCCAGGGGGACAAAGATCATGAAGAATAAAGAACTATTGATCATCATACCGTCTTATAATGAAGGGAATAATATCCGGAGACTGCTTATGCAGCTGGAAGCGTTGGAAATGAAGGATATCGCGGATATCCTGATCGTAAATGACGCCTCCACAGATTCCACAAACTGGATCGTAAAGGAAATGCAGTATCCCATGCTCTCCCAACTTTACAATATGGGGTATGGCTGCGCTCTGCAGACGGGCTATAAATACGCGGTGCGCAGGGGATATCAATATGTGATCCAGATGGATGGGGACGGTCAGCATGATGTGTGCAATATTCCGGTGATCTACCGGAAGCTGAAGGAAGCAGACGTGGACGGACGATGCCCGGATATCGTGCTTGGAGCAAGGTTTATGAAGGAGAGCTCTGACTTTCCGGTCTCCCTGCCGAAACGGATCGTCTATACGATGTTCCGTTTTCTGATTCGAATGATCACGGGAAATCAAATCGCGGATCCGACCACCGGATTGCAAGGATTAAGCAGAAAAGCATTTTTGTATTATTCGAAATATGATCACTTTGACGATAAATATCCGGACGCAAATATGATCATCCTGATGATTCTGACCAAGTTCCGGGTTGTGGAGATCCCGGCGGTGATGCATGCGAGGACCGAAGGAAAGAGCATGCATTCCGGGCTGAAGCCATTCTGGTATATGCTCAGAGTCATGTTCAGCATCCTGATCGTAGTATTCCGGGTAAAGGTGCTTAAGATGGATGCGGAGGTGGGACTTCTGAGCTCAGATAAGATCTGATATGCCGAAGAGGGTAAGACTCATTTGCCCTTTGATTTTCGAAAGAACAGTAGAGTCCTACTTGGGGAATATGGTAATATCCAGATGTCCGAGTGTATGTCCGTTGCTGGTAACGATGCCTCCATTGGCAAGATAAATCGGACTGCCGGAAATCGGGTCACTGATCTTGAGAGCGATATCATAGGAGCCTGTGGCATATTCGCGGAAATGGACAGGAAACGTAAGGGTGACCTGTTCCCCGGGAGCCCAGAAGCGGGTATCTGTTTGGACAGGGAGGGTAAAGGTCCTGTTCGTGGCCGCTTCCGTCAGAATCAGGGATACGTCAAAGGGGCGGTAGCAGTTGGAAAAACCGATATTCTCTAAAGTGACGATCAGCTCCGCGGTCTTTTCCCAGGGGAGAGCCTGCGCGCATTCGGAGGAACGAAGAACATACCGGTATCCTAGATGCCTGGAAATATAGTCAAAACCGTTCATGCCGTGATACGGTGAAGCTTCCGTACAGAGCGCGGCCCGCCATTTGGAAAAAACGGCTTCGTCATAGGCGCTGTTGAGGTAGGAAACGCGTGCAGCCGAAAGATCCGTCACAGCAGCGGGAAAATCATTGTAGGGATTGGGCACCACGACTTCCCCTCCGTTGGGGACATAGGCGCATAAACGGTTTTGGAACGCAAGTTCATCCTGTCGGCTTCTTTTCTGATTGTATGAGAATTCACCGAAGTCGGAGTCGGGAGCATAGGTGCTCAGGTCCGTATCCGAGCCAAGCATGCCGTCATTGAACAGGCTGAGTCTGGATGCCAGTGATCCGTTAAAGGCCGCGGATCTGTCAATCGGTTCCTCAGAGTCCGCAAGAAGCCGCCACTGCTGGGGCGTGCGGACAGCCAGGAAGATTTCGGGATCCGTGACGGAGGCCAGGTGGCTTGTCAGAGTGATCATATCCTCATTGTTTGCATAGCGGGAGCCGTGCATCTCTCCCCAGGGACCGATGAAGATGCCCTGCAGGAGATAGACACAATCGGAATAACGATTTACGGCTTCTGATGTCTGCGATATATGTGTCAGGATCAGGGAAAGATCCCGGGGCTCCGCTTCCAGCGCGTTTCCGTCCCAGTCGTAGAAAAAGCGGAGGATCAGCTGTCTGCCCGTGGACTGCCAGCTTTCCAGAACCTGATCGAGAAGGGAGAGACCGTAATCGCTGATGGGGCGGTCCGCATAGTTTTGCAGATTAAATTCCAGCAGCGCAAGGCCGGCCCGGTGTTCCTGATCAAGAATTTCGGACAGATCATAGGACGCGGTATCAGAAAGCATGTAATTATGGATCTGATACCAGCCAATGTATGGGTTTTGAAGCTCTTCCGTAGATTCCGCACAGGTGTCGGGAGTGTAATTGACAAAACGCAGTGTCAGGAATAAGAGGAATATTCCGGCGATCAGGCAGATGCAGATTGTGGAAGAAACAGCGATCAGAAGTTTTTTTAATTTCATGGTCATGGGATTCCTGTCTTTACAAAGTTATTTTTTAAAGCAGGGACATTATATCACCTTTTGGAGAGAAAAGCTATGATGAAAAAAGTATCGGTTATCATTCCGATGTATAATTCGGAAAAATATATCAGACAGTGTCTGGATTCCGTACTCAGGCAGACATTCCAGGATATGGAGATCATCGTGATCGATGACGGTTCCACGGACCGGGGGCCAAAGATCTGCGAGGAGCTGGGGCGGACGGACGACAGAATCCGGCTGCGCCGCCGGAAGAACGGAGGCGTTTCCGCGGCAAGAAATTATGGGATTGAGACAGCGGGGGGAGAATATCTTTTTTTCCTGGACAGTGACGACGTGATCCATCCGCTCCTGATAGAGAACATGGTCCGGCAGGCAAAAGAGCGGCAGGCGGATCTGGTGTTCTGCGGTTACAGGAAGCTGGAGGCGCGGAAACTGGATGCGGTATTGGGTACGGCATGGGAGGCGGAGGTGCCAGAGACGGCATGGGAGGCAGAGACATTGGCGGCAGACCGGAAGAAAGATATACGTGTCCGGTTTGAGACGGCAGAGGGAAAAGACGCGGAGAATTGGTTCCATATCCAATATGTGAATCAGCTGTCAGGGATCGGTGGGAAGCTGCTGCGCAGGTCTGCCATCGGAGATCTTCGGTTTGACAGGCGTCTGACAAATGGAGAGGACACCCTGTTTTTGTACTACTTTATCCGAAATCAGATCCGGGCTGTCTATCTGCGGAAGGACTGGTACTATTACAGGATCCATCCGGAGAGTGTGACACAGTCCTCAGCAACGCAAAGTGGAAAGCGATATTTTGAAAGCAGCAGAAGGATCCGGGATGAAGAATACAAAAGAGGGAATACGGATTTTGCGCTGACCTGGGAACGGTTTGGTATCAGGCAGATCGAGAAAAACTATGAGATGCTGAAGAATGCGGGGGACCAAAAGGGCTGCAGAAGCTTGAGAGAGCTTGCGGCCAAAGAGAGAAGGCATCCCATGTTTCAGCAGCTTGTCCTAAGTGAAAAGCTGCTGTATGACCTGTGCTTCTTTTGCCATTCCATCTTTGTTCCGGTCAACCGCCAGGTGCCCGGGCTGCTGAAATGGAAGGAGGCATTTACGATGAGAAAAAGGCATTCGGATATTGGGATCATTACGTTCCATTGTTCCAATAATTATGGCGCGATGCTGCAGGCTTATGGTCTGAAAACCTTTCTGCGCAGAAATGGGAAACAGACGGATATCGTCCGTTATGAGCCATTTTATATGACCGGCAGGCATTGGTGGATCCCTTATACGCCGATCAAGGGACTGAAAGGACGGATATGGGGACTGTTCAATATGTGGAATGAGTTCAGGATTCATCTGCAGTCAAAGGAGGACTTTTCCAGGCGGCTGAGTAATATGAACTATTTCAGATATAAGTACCTGGTAGATAAAAGGCAGAAGAGGGTCTTATCCTTAGCGGGCCTGAAAAGGCTGAAATATCCATATTATGTGGTGGGAAGCGACCAGATCTGGAATCCGGATATTACCTGCGGGCTTCGCAAAGCATATTTCGGCGCGTTTGATAATAAATGGAAGAAGAAAGTCATTTCCTATGCGGCCAGCTTTGGTGGGGCGGAGCTTGCCCGGCGTCATGACAAGGAATTTTCGAAACTGATCCGTCATCTGGATGCCATATCTGTCCGGGAGGAGGCTGCAGTCCCGTATGTGGAAAGGCTTTATGGAAAAGAAGTGACAGCCGTTCTGGATCCGGTATTCTTCCTGAAAAAGGAGTCCTGGCAGAAGGTGGAACGGATTCCGGACAGAGTGAAGGACAGAAGCTACATTCTGGTTTATGTTACGGAGCCAAACGAGGCAATGTCGGATTACGTGAAGAAGCTCTCCCAAGAAACAGAGCTTCCCGTTATCGAGGTGCGTGCCGGACAGCTGGGGACCAATGCGGGCTTTGAAGTGGACCACACGGTAGGGCCTGCGGAATTTTTAGGGTATATCCACAAGGCAGAGTATGTGGTATCCAATTCCTTCCACGCGGTGGCGTTCAGTATGATCTATGAGAAGCAGTTTCTGGCATTTGTACACAGCCGCCTGGGAGCCAGGATGAGAAATATTATTGACATTCACGGACTGCAGGACAGGTTATGTGAAGAGAAACCGGGGATTGATATCCATGACAAGATAGACTGGGAGACTGTAAGAAAGAGGACGAAGGAAAGCGTGAGAGCATCCGGTGAGTTCCTGCTGAAACACTTGGAAACCGGGGAATAAAAGGTGCGGATATGAAAAACTTGTATGTGAAAAAGAAAGAGTGCTGCGGCTGCGGCGCATGTGTTGATGTCTGCCGGAAGGACGCGGTTCGGATGGTCATTGACCGGGAAGGCTTCCGCTATCCGAAGATTGACGGGGGATTATGTGTAGACTGCGGACGATGTGAAGATGTATGCCCTATTAAAAAGCAGAGTCCGAAAAAAGAGGGGTCCCGGCAGTATTTTGCTGTACAGGCAAAGGACGAAAATGTACGGTATGCCAGTTCCTCCGGTGGAATGTTCCCGATCCTTGCGGAATATGTATTTCGGCAGCAGGGTGTTGTTTTCGGCGCCGCTTATGATAAAAATATGAGAGTGGTACACCGGGAGATCCGCAGCAGGGAAGAGCTGGATTCGGTGAAAAGGACCAAATATGTTCAGAGCAGTATGAAAGGGACCTACCGGAAGATCGAGACGCGGCTGAAAGAGGAGCAGTGGGTGCTGTTCTGCGGAACGCCCTGCCAGGCGGAAGGCTTAAGGCTTTATCTGAAACAGCCGTATCCAAGACTGATCCTGGCGGATCTGGTCTGCTATGGGGTGCCTTCCCCGGGAATCTGGGGAGATTACGTGAAGCACCTGGAAGAGAAGCATGGCGGAAAAATGACAGATTTTTCATTCCGGGATAAAAGGATGCGCGACAGCGGGCATACCTGTGCCTATGCGATCGACGGACAGGAGTATTTCGGCTCCTTATATGCGGATGAATATTGCAGGATGTACTTTACCAATCATATCCTGCGTCCGTCCTGCCATGACTGTAAATTCTGCACGGTGGAGAGGAACAGTGACATTACGATTGGGGACTTCTGGGGGATTGAGAAGGTGAAGCCGGAGATCGACGACGGTATGGGAACCTCGCTGGTCATCCTCCATACGGAGAAGGCCCGGGACATATGGGAAGCAGTCCGGGATGAGGTTTCCTGGTTTGCCTGTGAGGAGAGGGATGCGCTCCAGCCGCGGCTGACAGATCCGACAGAGGCAGCGAAAAGCAGAGGTTTGTTTATGACCTCTTACAGGATGCTGTCATTTTCACAGCTTCTGAGACTTCATAAGGTGCTTGCGTTAGGCAGAGCATTGTTAAAGAAGCTGAAGAAATAGATATCGCTGTGGAAGAATGGAGCAGCTGTGCAATGGCAGAACTTAAATGGTAACTGTTCGAAGCAGGATACCTTGATGAATCAAAGGGGAAATGATATGGCGGAAATGTTCAGATATTTGACAGGAATTTTGGACACAAGAGAGCAGAAGATATGGAAGGTATATGCGGTTTTCAGTTTGATCAGCCCGATTGTAGATATTTTCAGCTTTTCTGTGATTATTTATATCATCAATATTGTAGTGCGTGAAAACGGAGCGGATCCGAAGCTGACTGCATTTACCTTTTTTATGGTGCTTGTGTCCATATTAAAATGCCTTTTTGAATTGTATAAGAGCAAGATTGCGAATCGATTTGTGTATGACGGTGCGCAGAAGCTGTCTATGAAGATTTATGAACTGCTGATCAAAGAGGAGTTGATGGAGCACAATAAGAAGAGTGCCATCCAGGCGATGAATATTGTGCGCAATGATACGACAAACTGTATCCAGATCATTACAGACTTCATTGAATCCGTGATCAATGGGATTACCATGGCGGGATTTGCGGCGGTGCTGATCTATGTCTCCAGGTGGATCGGGATTGCAAGCTGTGTGATCCTTCTGCTCCTTATGGCTCTGATTTTTTTTCGGACTCGAAAGAGGATGCAGGACTACGGGGAAAAGAGCAGGGCCTGTTCGATTAAGGCAAACTCCCAGATCACCATAGCCTACGGTTCATTTAAGGAAATGAAGATCGATGATCGATCTGCCTTTGTACTGAGCAAATATGAGGACGCGAGCCAGGCATTTGCACAGGTCCAGGGGGAATTCAAGTATAAGATCAGCAGTATCGCGGTGATTCTGCAGAATTCTATTATGGCGGCTATGTTTGTGATCCTTGCGGTGATCCTGGTGTTTGGGACGAACCTTGCGGCGATCCTGGCGCCCATGGTGGTGTATATCACGGCATTGGTCCGTATGTTGCCGATGGCATACAACATCCTGAACGGAATGAATAAGATCGAATTTGCGAAAAAGCCTTATGAGGCTGTGAAAGAAGCAATGGCGGATTACACCCGGATGAAGGAAGAGGAAGAACGCTCTGAAGCGGTTCGGCAGAAAAAGCTGACCCTTCAAAAGGGGGTTTCTGTCAGAAACCTGACCTTTGGATATACTGACAGGGCGCAGATATTTCAGGATGCTTCGATAGATATACCGGTGGGGTGCTCCATTGCGGTGATCGGAGCATCGGGTGCGGGAAAAACGACCTTTGTGGACCTGCTTCTGGGCCTTTTGAAGCCCCAGGGCGGCCATGTCTTTTTTGACGATTATGATATCGTGACCCAGTCGGACGAGGAAGGGCCGTGTAAGGCCAGCATGGGAGAAATGGTCAGCTACATTCCGCAGACGGTTTATCTGAACGGGGAGACGATACGGAATAACGTGGCCTTTTTTGAAGAGGAAGAGGAGATTGATGACGCGCGGGTGATTGAGTGTCTCAAATGTGCCCAGATCTGGGAGGATGTTCAGAACATGGAGGATGGGGTACATACTTTGATCGGCGCCAATGGAATCACTCTGTCCGGAGGGCAGAGGCAGAGGATTGCGCTGGCAAGGGCGCTGTATAAGGATTTTGAGCTTCTGGTTATGGATGAGGCTACGGCCGCGCTGGACATGGAGACGGAAAAGGCAGTCATTGATTCCATTCGCCAGATCAAGGAGAATAAGACGCTGATCATGGTGACCCACCACATGAGTTTGGCAAATGAATGTGACGTGGTGTACCGGATCGAAGATAAGAAAATTGTGCAGGTAAGATGATTGGAAATAATATGCAGAAGCGTTGTTTGCGGCGGTGATTCTGTATATAGAAGGAGGGGCGGATGGATCAGAAGCAATATGAATACAACGCAGGCCGGGTATCCATAGTGACTCCGGTCTACAACGGGGAGACGCATTTGGCAAAAATGTTGGATTCCGTGCTGGCTCAGACTTACCCGGATGTGGAGATGATCCTCGTGGATGACGGTTCAGCGGACGGTACGGTCAGAGCAGCGCAAAATTATAGTGAGAAATTTGAGGAAAAAGGGTATGGATACCGGATCGTCCGGGCGGAGCATAAAAATGCGTCCGCGGCGATCAACCAAGGGCTGCCCTTTGTGTCGGGGGAATATCTGATCTGGCCGGACAGCGACGACTATCTGGAACCGGAATCCATCCGGCGCAGGGTAGATTTTCTGCGGCAGCATCCGCAGTATGCGTGCGTCCGGTCGCTGTCCTATTACTTTGACGAGGAGACAGGGACAAGAAGCGAAAAGGCGGACGAGCAAAGAGGAGACCTGAAAAAGCTGGATCTGTTTTGGGACATTTTAGAATCCAAAACCTTTGTCTGCTGCGGATGCTATATGCTGCGGACGAAGGCATTTTTTGAGGTGTACCCGAAGCGGCGGATACCGGAATATGATGTGGGGCAGAATTTTCAGATGCTGCTGCCGTTTATGTACCGGCATCAGTGCCCTACGATTGAAGAGGAGCTGTATGGGGTTGCGGTCAGGGAGGGCAGCCATTCCAGGACGGTATTGACCCAGGCGCAGGAAGAGAAAAAGTACAGGGATTATGAAAAGCTGGTGGATGAGATTGCGGAAAACTGCGGGATCACGGACCGGGAATCGAGAGAACGGATCCTCTGCTGGAAGGCAAGGCGCAGATATCAGATCGCCCTCAAGTACGGCCGCAAAAAGGCTGCGGCCAATGCGCTGGTCTGGCTGCACAGGTGCGGCGGATTCCGTGTCAGCGAAGCGCTCAAGGAGATCATCTGGCTCTATTTTGTGAATGGCTGGGTGGAAGAGAAGATTTATCCCATATACCAGAAAATCACCAGCAGGAAATAATAGGGCAGGCAGAGTCCGATGGGTTTTCAAGCATTTCTCTGCCTGATTGATGCAAGATTTTCTGGCATATCGAAGAAGACGATGATTTAGAAATCGTTTCCTTTCAGATGCCTGTAGCTGGCCCGGCAGATCAGATCTGCCATGCGGTAGCATTTCAGGCGGAAGAAGAAAACTAGGATTTTTCTCGGCAGTATCCCGCTTTTCAGGTTATACTTCATGGCCTTCCGGTAGATCGCATTTTTCTGCATTGCAGCGCACATCCGGCATTTTGTCCGGTAGGATCTGGGGCTTAAGGGGCTGAATACCTCCCAGATCAGGACGTAGGTCAGATTTTCAAGGCAATAAGATTCGTATGCAGGTTCCAGAAGGGGGAGCATATGGCAGTGCTCTAAAAGCTGCTTTAACTGCCGCAGCAGCCTTGCATGGTTCTTAAGAAGTCCGGACCGGAAGCCATGGGTCGCGGAGCCCATATGGATATCATAATAGTAAACGGGAATTGAGGTATATGCACAGGAACTGGCCCTGAGCTGGTATTCCAGATTGAACAGCAGGTCTTCCCCGACGGTCAGGCCGGGAGAGAAGCGGATGGAATATCGGTTGATGATGGATTTTCGGTAGGCCCTTGCACAGGGAGTTCGGAAATCGGCGCTACCGCCTGCGTACAGGGGCTGCGGCACAAGGATCCGCCTGATCAGCTCCCGCATTTCTTTCCCCTGAAAGGTCAGGGTACGGACCGGATAAGCCGCAGAAGCCTGCCCTGCGATGTGCTTGGAAAAATCAAACAGCAGCAGGTCTTTATCCTGATGGATTTCTTTGGCGATCAGGCTCAGGAAATCTTTGGAAATGAAATCATCGGAATCAACAAATACGATCCATTCTCCGTGACAATGGTCCAGACCGGTGTTTCGGGCGGAGGAAACGCCCTGATTTTTCTGATGGATGACTTTGACGCGGCTGTCCTGCCGGGAATATTCTTCGCATATGGCCGGACTGCTGTCGGTGGAACCGTCGTTGACCAGAAGGATCTCAAAATCATCACAGGCAGAATGTAAGACGGAATCGATACAGCGGCGGAGATATTTTTCAGTGTTGTAGACAGGGATTATTATGGAAATCATGTTTTTCATCCTTTCGTTTGGCTGGGAAATGGCAGTTATATGGTACGCTTGGTCAAGGTATGACCTGTAACGAATGGGAATGTGTCACATACTGCGGACAGCAGCCTCAGCTTCATACATTTAATATAATATAGCTGCTGTAAAAACACAATGGTAAGATTACAGGCTAAAATCGTAAATAGAAAGAATGAGAAAAATTCCGGCTGTATCAGTAACGGCAGGAATTCATTTGTTAAAAAGAGGAACATATTTTATGAGGGGTTCCGGGAAAAGGAGCAGTGAATCAATTGGGTACAGATGAAAAAAAAGACGGAAAACAGTTGCCACAAAAAGGGACAGGAAAAAAATTCAAATACGGAATTATAGTTTTAATCGCATTGCTTTTGAGCGGAGGCTTTGTGGTTACTATGAGGAGAGTGCCGCTGGATGAGCCGCCGATTGATAATCCGGATTACAGGATCGTGATCCGGACCAATGAATTTGCAGAGGTGTTTCACCCGGACATGGAGATTTCGGCAGTCGGGGGAATGACGCTTCGCTATGGGGAAGAAAGCCAGGAGGTAGCTGCAGGGGAGATTGAGAAATTTATTCCAGATGATCCGAGATTCGAAGATGGTGAGGATAAGATCAGGATCACTGCCAACGATGGAGGGGAGATCACCCTGCACAGTATCCAGAGAGCATATGGAACGCCGTCTTATGCGGGAACTATCGAGCTGCGCCGGACAGAGGAAGGGCTGGTAGTGATCAATGAGCTCCCCCTGGAAAAATATTTATGCAAGGTCGTACCCAGTGAAATGCCTTTTTACTATGAACTGGAAGCGCTGAAGGCCCAGGCAGTCTGTGCGAGAAATTTTGCGTATAAGCAGATCATGGATCCCGGATATCCGGAATATGAGGCGATCCTGGATGACAGCAATGCGCGCTATCAGGTATATGGAAACTGTCAGGAGGATGCGTTTGTGAATCAGGCGATCGAAGAGACAAAGAATCAGGTCATGCGTTACAAAGGCAGGCTGGTCACAACACTTTATTTTTCAACCTCCTGCGGATATACGACAGGACTGGAGGCATGGGGAACAGAAGAGGACGAGGCCAGCCGGTATCTGAAATCCGTAGAGGTAAAGGGAGACGATGGAGACTATGAGGCAGAGATTCCGTGGTATAGATGGGAGATCCGGATTCCTGTGGAGACATTGTCGAGTCAGGTGAGCTTAAATACGGAGACGGACATTGGCACCATTCAGGATATCGAGATCACGAAGACCGGGGACGGCGGGATTGCGCTTGAAGTCAGGATTACCGGCGACAAAGATACGGTAACAGTGGAAACGGAAAATAAGATCCGGAAGGCTTTGGGCGGTACAGGCGCTGAGGTTGTAAGACAGGACGGATCTGTCGAACCAGGTACAGCAATGCTTCCGAGCGCATTCTTTACGATTGAAAAGGAGGGGGACGCATTTGCGGTTTCGGGAGGCGGATTTGGACACGGAATCGGAATGAGCCAGAATGGCGCCAATGAGATGGCAAAGAAAGGGAAGAACTGCGAGGAAATACTGAGTTTGTTCTTTTATGACGTAAAGGTTGAAACGGAGGAATGAATGTAAAATGTTTACATTTGTAGTTACATGCTATAACCAGGCGGAGGTTGTGACACATGCCCTGGAAAGTATCCGATATCAAATCTGCAGATTCGGAAAGGATCAGAAGTTTCAGCTGATCGTGGCGGATGACGGATCGGAGGATTCAAGCTGTGAGGTCATAGAACAGTGGATTACGGGGAATAGGGATATTTTTGAAAGGGTGGACAAGCTCTTTCGGGAGAAAAACGCCGGAATATGCAAAAATTATGCGGAGGCTTTAAGAATTGTAAAAGGAGACCGCTTCGTTGTTCTGAATGGTGACGATCTGTTTTCACCATACAATTTATTTGGGGTTACGGACCTGCTGGATGAATATGATATCGTATGCACTGCGTTTATAAAATTTACCGGTTCCGGTGATATGATCCGAACCTATGCTACCTACCTGGATGTGGTGCTGCAAAACTTTATCCGCGGGGGGATTCTTCGCCGTTCTATAAAGCTTGGCTGTGCGGTCATGGGGACGGCAGTGTACCGGAAGGAGCTGCTGACGGAAGAGGTATTTGATTTTATCCTGCGTTTCAGGACCGTCAATGACCGGGCCTGCTTTCAGAAGATCGTGGATGATCATGAGGAACTCAGGGTATGCTACGTGAATCGGCCATTTATTTTGTACCGGATATCGGAAAATTCGATTTCCAATTTTAACAGTCCAAACAGGCGGCTGCATAATCAGGAGGTTGCGCAGCTGTGCCGGGAGGAACGAACGTCAGAACAATCCGTTTTTTTCAGGGTAATGCTTTATCTACAAGAAAAATCTGCGGCAGTCAGGGCAAATCCAAATTATTTTGTGAGACTGATGCGTTTTTTTTCACCATATTATTTTATTATGCTGTGGTTATTCCTGAAAAACTATCGGGAGATTGTCAGGATGGAGCATGAACTGATTGATCCGTTCTGGAAGCATTGCAGTGATTTTTCATCTAAAATAAAAAAACGTGCTGAGAAATCTGCATGTTGCGGCAAAAATAAGGATCATCTATGAAATTTTAATAATTATGTGAACTTGCGGTGAACCAGGTTACATTACTGGAAGGGATGTGCTATACTGGACAAAATAAATCGAAGGAAAGGGGGAGTAAAATGTTAGATGCAAAAGATTTAAAAGCAATCGCGGAATTGATCAATGCTCGGGCGGGGGAGACAGAGAAGCACCTGGAATCGTTGCTCGACACGAGAATCCAACAGACGGAAGAGCTGCTCGACACGAGAATCCAACAGACGGAAGAGCTGCTCGACACGAGAATCCAACAGACGGAAGAGCTGATTGACAGCAGAATCCAGCAAACAGAGGAGAGCTTCAACGAATCACTGGATACCCGGACAAAGCAGCTTGAGGAGCTGATTGATACCAGAATCACTCAATCAGAAGAATTTTTAATGGATGAGATGGAGCGGTATGACAAAAAATATGAAAAGCAATTCGATGATGTGAAGCAGCGTCTGGGAGCGCTGGAGGGAGTCTACCGTATGACGAAAAATGAAACAGAAACCATCAATCTTTCTCTGAGGCTAATTGAAAACTTGGATAAAAGGGTCACGAAGCTGGAGGCCAGAGCCGTAGTTTAAAGTAAGAAATCGTCCCTGAGGAGAATGGCTATGCGTGATTGGATAGATGCTTTTGAAAAACGAAAGACAAATATTGGTTTTCGGGCTGCAAAACTGACGGAATCCACGGCAGAGATGTCCAATCCTGCCAGAGGCTGGTATCAGATACATACCTTTTTGGCGGAACAGGAACCAGACTTTGAAGAGCTGCGCTGGTGTCTGCATCCGAAGGATACTCTGGCATTCCTGTTGATTGACATCGGGCATTTTCGGGACAGGGATCTGGATCAGGAGGTTTTGGACCGGATTTGCCGGATCTTTAAATTTTTTTCGGAGAGATCCTATGACTGTATTGTAAGGGTAGTCTATGACCATGAAGGAAAGGCTCTCCTGCGGGAGCCTTCCTTTTTTTCGCAGGTGGTGTCTCATCTGGGGCAGATTGGGAAGCTGGTAAAGGAGTTTACGGATTCCATCTATGTATTCCAGGGAATGCTGGTAGGCAATTGGGGAGAAATGCATTCGTCCAGATTTTTATCCGAAGCACGGCTGCGGCAGATGGCGGAGATCTTGCGCCGTTCTAGGGGGGAGGAGACATATCTGGCCGTCAGACGCCCGGTATACTGGAGGATGCTGCATGAGGAACAAAAAAGAAAAGGAGCGGCTGCGTTGGACGATATGGGGATTTTTGATGATGGAATCCTTGGATCGGAGAGCCATCTGGGAACCTTCGGCACAGAGAGCAAGACAGACGCGGCATGGAATGAACCGTGGAAACGGGACGATGAGCTTTCCTTTGAGACAGAGATCGGCAGGGCTGCGCCCAATGGAGGGGAAGCGGTATATGGCGGGAACTATCTGCAGGAGCTGACTCCGGAAATGGTACTCGATACACTCTGTCAAATGCAGATTACGTATTTGAACAGAGCCCATGATACGAGAATGCTGGAGGTCTGGAAGGAATGGAAGTACCCGGGAACCGGGGTATGGGAGGGAAAAAGCTTTTATGATCATGTGAGCGCGCATTTGGGATATCGGTTTCTTGTCCGGAAAGTCTATGCGGCATTCCAAAGGAAGCATCACGTATACTCTGTAGAAATTGAGGTCGAAAATACAGGCTTTGCGGGATACTATCAGGAAGCGGAGATTCGTCTGGAATATACGGATAGCAGCGGCGCGGATTCTTTTGAGGTATTGGAAAACCGGATGAAGGACTGGAAAAGCCGGGAACACAGAACACTGGCTTGTACGATAGAACCGGGGGATGGCAGACTGTATGTCACGGCAAGGCGGAAGAAGGACGGAGCGATGATCCGTTTTGCAAATGTATCTGACGAACAGGGAAGGGTACTCCTGGGGGAGATCACAGGTCTGTGGGAAAGGAATCAGAAGTAAGGATAATACGAAAGGACCGGCGGATTATAGAAAAAAACTATAATCTGACCGTCCTTATTTTGTTTTCCAATTAGACGCAGATGAAAATAAAAGTTATACTGATATTTAGGGTGTATTCGGCTATCAGGCAGTAAAAAATAAGGTGGGAATGAAATGTGAGAACGAAAAAATTACAGCTTGTGGTAACTTTTCATACCACGGCGGACGCAATGGCGATGGAGCAGGCCTGTAAGGAGCGTCAGGCAGACGGACGGCTGATCCCGGTTCCAAGGGCAATCTCCGCGGGCTGCGGGCTGGCCTGGTGTGCAGGCCTGGAGAGCAGGGAGATGCTGAAAAACGTGATGGAAAGCATCGGCATCCGGGAGCAGGATATGCATGAGTGCCTGGTCTGAGTGGTAATGCCTGAAAATATGAGAGAAGGAACAGGAATATGATTTATTTGGATAATGCCGCAACTACGCTGCAGAAACCAGGACAGGTTGCGGAAGCGGTGGCGGAGGCCATTTGTTCCCTGGGAAACGCGGGACGCGGGGTGCATGAAGCGACCCTGGGCGCTTCCCGGGTGATCTTTGATGCGAGAAAGAGGCTGGCGGATTTTTTTCATGCGGAAAGCCCGAAGCAGATCGCATTTACCATGAATTCGACGGAAAGCCTGAATATGGCCGTCAAGGGGACCCTGGAGAGTGGGGATCATGTGATCACAACGGAGCTGGAGCACAATTCGGTACTCCGCCCTTTATATGAAATGGAGAAAAAGGGGGTGGAGCTTACCGTGATCCCGAGTGATGAAAAGGGACGGATCGACGTACAGGATTTTGAGCGTGAGATCCGGGGGAATACACGGATGATCGTCTGTACCCACGGCTCCAATCTGACGGGGAATCTGGTGGATATTGCAGCGGTTGGCGAGACTGCGCGCCGGCATCGGGTGCTCTTTTGCGTGGACGCCTCACAGACGGCAGGGGTATTTCCCATCGATGTGCAGGAAATGAAGATCGACATCCTTTGTTTTACCGGGCACAAAAGCTTATTAGGGCCCCAGGGAACCGGCGGACTGTATGTGCGGGAGGGCGTAGAAGTCCGTCCTCTGAAAAGCGGAGGCAGCGGCGTCCAGACATACCGGAAGGAGCATCCGCCGGAGATGCCCACCGCACTGGAAGCGGGAACCCTGAACGGACATGGGATCGCCGGACTCAACGCGGCGGTGGCGTATATCCAGGAAATGGGAATGGATGTGATCAGGAAGCGGGAACAGGAGCTGATGAGGCGGTTTTATGACGGGGTGAAAGAAATCCCGGGAATCAAGATTTATGGAGACTTTTCAGAGCCGGAGCGGTGTCCGATCGTGGCGCTGAATCTGGGAGAGTATGATTCCTCGGAGGTGAGCGACGAGTTATTTATGACCTATGGAATCGCCACCCGTCCGGGGGCACACTGCGCGCCGCTGATGCACAGGGCGCTGGGGACAGTGGAGCAGGGGGCGGTACGTTTCAGCTTTTCCCATTATAATACGGAAGAAGAAATCGACGCTGCTGCAGATGCGCTGCGTGAACTGGCAGAGTGAATGCCGTTGCTGCGGGCACCTGGTCAGGGCGTAAACGGAAACGGCGCGGCCGGTCACACTGCGGAACGGCAGGCAGCAGACACGGCCTGATATCAATATACAAAAAATAAAAGATATGGAGGATTTTAAAGATGGAAAAAAAGATAGTAGACGCAAGAGGACTGGCATGTCCTCTCCCGGTGGTAAACGCGAAGAAGGCTGTTGGGGAATTTCAGGAGAACGGTGTTCTGACTGTGCTGGTGGACAATGAGATTGCGGTGCAGAACCTACAGAAGTTTGCGTCTCAGAAGGGGCTGCAGGCTGCGGGTGAGAAGAAGGGCGAGAAGGAGTACGAGGTGACCATTCAGGTAGCCGCAGGTGTTTCGGCAGCTTCCGCTCCGGCAGAGGAAGCGGAAGAGGAGGAGATCAGCTGTAGTCCGGATGCGAGGAAGAAAGGGCTTGTAGTGGTCCTGTCTGCAAATGTGATGGGGGGCGGAGAGGAAAAGCTGGGCAAGGCGCTGATGAAAGCCTTTGTATTTGCCCTGACCAAGCAGGACGCGCTTCCAGAGACGGTGATGTGCTACAATTCGGGGGCATATCTGACCTGTGAGGGATCGGATTCTCTGGAAGATTTTAAAGCGCTGGAAGCGGAGGGCGTCAACATCATGACCTGCGGGACCTGCCTGGATTTCTACGGGATCAAAGAAAAGCTGGCGGTAGGAACTGTGACGAATATGTATGATATCGTGGAAACGATGGAAAACGCGAAATCCGTGATCAGGCCATAGAGCTGTGATAAAGAAACGATCCGGCTGCCAACTGCAGCCGTCAATATATCATATGCAGAAAAGCCGGCGGTGACGGGCTTTTTGCATGGAAGGCAGGATGAAATCATGAACAAGGAATATCATATAGGAATAGACATTGGATCTACCTGTGCCAAGCTGGCGGTCCTGGATGAGAATCAGAATCTGATTTTTAAGTCCGTACAGCCTACTGGGTGGAGCAGTGTGGATACGGCGGAATCCATCCGCCAGAAGCTGCTGGATGAGGGGATCGATGTGGAGCAGGCGCCCTGTGTAGCCACCGGATACGGTAGGATATCCGTGCCCTATGCGGACAAAATGATCACGGAGATTACCTGTCATGCACGGGGGGCAATGTGGCTCCACGGCGGAAGTGAGCTGGTGGTCATTGATATCGGCGGCCAGGATACGAAGATCATCCGGATCGAAGACGGCCGGGTGAAGGATTTTGTGATGAATGATAAATGTTCTGCGGGAACAGGGCGTTTTTTGGAGGTCATGGCAAATACGATGGCCCTGCGTCCGGACGAGATCTGTGAGCTGGCGCGGCAGGGCGGCGGCACAGCGATCAGCTCTATGTGCACGGTCTTTGCGGAGTCAGAAGTCATCAGCCTGATCGGCCAGGGAGAAAAGAAAGAGAACATTGCATTTGCGGTGGTAGAGTCCATTGTGAACAAGGTGGTATCCCAGAGCAGCAGATTGGATGTCCGCGGCGCAGCGGTCTGTCTGACAGGAGGGCTGTGCGAGTGCGCGTATCTGCGGGAAAATCTGTCTGAAAAGTTGGGCTGCGAGGTGCAGGCGAAGCCGGAGGGCAGATTTGCGGGGGCCGTGGGCGCGGCGCTGAGTTTATAGAATACAATGTTTAATAGAAAACACAGATGACGGACAGGAAAGGTGTCAGATGTGCAGCTGGACTGAAAAAATGAGGAGGAATACAAATGGAACTGATTCAGGATTTACCAGAAGTATTTGAAGAATTTGCGGAGCAGAGGAAAAATTCCTTTTTAGCAGTCAAAAAGCTAAAGGAGAAAGGCATTCCGGTGGTCGGCGCATACTGCACCTATTTCCCGCAGGAGATTGCGATGGCGGCGGGGGCGGCGACGGTGGGGCTGTGCTCCACATCGGATGAGACGATTCAGGAGGCGGAAAAGGATCTTCCGAAAAATCTATGCCCGCTGATCAAGTCAAGCTATGGATTTGCGAAGGCAGATAAATGCCCGTTCTTTTATTTTTCAGATGTGGTCGTGGGAGAGACGACCTGTGACGGCAAGAAGAAAATGTATGAGTATATGTCCGATTTTAAGGATGTGTTTGTCATGGAGCTGCCGAATACACAGAGCGAAGAGGCATTGAAGCTGTGGAAGAGCGAGATGATCCGGTTCAAGGAATATCTGGAACAAAAATTTCAGACAGAGATCACGGAGGAGAAGCTCCGGGAAGCGGTGAGACTGCAGAATGCGGTTCGCAGCTCCATGAAGCGCTTATATGCGGTTATGAAACATGATCCGGCTCCGATCAGCGGATATGACTTGTTCAAGGTACTGTACGGGAGTACATTCAAATTCGACAAGACTCTGATTCCAGGAGAGATTGACAGTCTGGTGGAAAAGATCGAAAAGGAATACAGAGAAGGAAAGATGCAGGGAAAGAAGCCGCGCATCATGCTGACAGGATGCCCTGTGGGCGGAGCGACGGAAAAAGTGATACGGGCCGTGGAAGAGAATGGCGGTGTGGTAGTTGCTTACGAGAACTGTACAGGGGCAAAGACCTTTGACAAGCTGGTGGACGAGGACGCAGAAGATATCTATGGCGCAATTGCGGCGCGGTATCTGGATATTGGATGTTCCGTCATGACACCGAATAAGAACCGGTTGGAGCTGGCCGGACGGCTGATTGATGAGTACAAGGTGGACGGCGTGATTGAGATGACGCTCCAGGCCTGCCATACATATAACCTGGAGACACTGGGAATCCGCAGATTTGTGACACAGGAGAAAAAGCTCCCTTATATCAATGTGGAGACCGATTATTCCCAGCAGGATGTGGGACAGCTGAATACGAGAGTCGCTGCATTTATCGAAATGCTGTGATCCTGCATTCAGCCCCCACATTATAATTAATATCTACATTTCAACCCGCAGCCTTTCTACAATGCTCTGTTTTTCCAGATTCTTGAAGCACAGGTACGGGATCAAAACCGCAAGTCCGATCAGGATCGGAGTGCAGATCGCCAGTGGCAGCAGGGTGAAGCGGAAGGTGGAGTAGCCTGCGGATGTGATCGCGCGGACGATCACCCCTACGGTCAGGCTTCCCAGAAGATAGGATGCCGCCAGGGTCAGCCCTGCATAGTAAAAGCCTTCATAAGTCAGCATGCCGCGGAGCTGCCGTTTGGTCATGCCGATGCTCTGGATCATGGCAAATTCCCGCTTCCGCGAGATGATCGCGGTGACCATGCTGTTGACGAAGTTCAGAACCCCGACCAGCGCGATGATGATGCTGATGGCATATCCCATGACCGCAGTGGCGCGGGTCTCTGCTTCATACTGCGCGATCAGGCTTTCACGGAAGACCAGATTCATGCCGGGAGCGGTACGCTCCTGATATTCACTGAGCATGGCAGCCGCATCCTCCAGCCCTTCGTCCGCCACATTAAAAAAGAATTTCTGCAGATTGCTGTCCGGCCAGATCTGCGTATAGGCATCGGCGGATATGATCAGCGGAACCTCAAAAGCATTGGCCCTTTTTCCTTCACACATGGGTGTCAGCGGTTCCAGAACCGCCATGACGGTAAATTCCCGTCCTTCGATGGAAACCGTTTCTCCAACAGTCCAGGCAGGAGGATCTGACTCAAAATCATGGACTGCCGGCCCGATGGCCAGTGCATAGTCTCCGGAGGCAAATTTTTCCGAATCAAAGGTTCCGCTCAGGATATAGGGATCTCCCACGGCCGCATCCAGGATCAGGCCGTCGGCGCCATATACGGTGATCGGCACTTCTTCCCCTTTCAACGCCCGGTCGCATTCCTCCTTCCACTGGGGAAAGGTGGGATCTATGGACGCAAAATCATCCAGCCGTTCCCGGGTATAGTAGGAGCGGATATTCTCGCAGGCGCGATCGCTTAAAAGCATGGGAATCTGCCGGGAGTACAGACTTCCGCTTTTTTCAAAGACTTCCATTCCGGTCACCTGATCTACCAGCTCCTGCTGGATGGTATTGCTTTCCGGATCGTAGCCGCCGGCGATCTGGTTGGTGGCATCGTCAATCTGAAAGTCGGCAACGCACATATCAATCAGATATTTTTCCACGTCAAAGCTGGCGTTTTTCGCATAGAAGTAGCTCATCAGCACCAGTCCGAGAGTCAGGGAGCTGATGACCAGCAAGGTCCGCTTCCGGTTGCGGCCAAGGTTTGACCAGGCCATTTTGGAGAGGGAGGCGCCGGTTTTGGATTTTTTTATCTGGCGCTTGACTTCCGTGTCCGTATCCGTGTAGCGCAGCGCTTCGATGGGAGACACCTTTCCGGCCAGCCTTGCGGGCAGCATGCAGGAGATCATGACCGTGATCCAGGCAAACAGCGCGGAGCCTATGAAAATGACTGGATTTGCGGACAGTACCGGCCGGGCGCTCTGATCGGCGATCAAAGCCGGGATCAGCAAAATACCCAGAATGTAGCCAAGGATCAGGCCCACCGGGATGCCCAGCAACGACAGGCGGCTGCTCTGCCCGTAGATCAGCTTTTTGATCTGCCGGGTCTCCATGCCCAGGGTTTTCAGCTTTCCGTAAAACTGGATATCCGACGCGACGGAAATCTGGAATACGTTGTAAATGATCAGATAACCGGCCAGGAATACCAGGATCATGCCTGCGTACATGGGAAGGCTTTCCATAAATATGCTCCACTGTGTTTCCTCGTTATAGGCCAGGACTGTTTGAAATTCCACGCCGGAGACGCCGCATTCCGCCAGGACCCGGTCGGTGTGTTCTTCGATATGCTTACTGTCCGCAAAGGTTATGCCCATCATCCGCAGGCCGCAGATCTGGCCCTCGGCAGGCTCTTCGATACCGGCGCAGGCTTCCAGCGCAAATTCCTCGCTGACCCAGGCCATGCTGGCATATACGGAATGATTCCGTTCCCACCAGCCGCAGAGTGTGAAGGTGCTGGATGTGACCTGATCGGAAAAGATGTCTTTCCGCCATTCCAGAGTGACCGTTTCTCCCAGCTCCAGGGGGATTCCCAGCTGATGCAGAGTTTCGGTATCCAGTGCGATCTCATTTTTCTGCTCCGGCATATGTCCGGTTTCGGGATAGGAGAAGTCGTCCTTTGCGTACTGATCGCTGGCATAGCGGATCTCCACCTGCCGTCCGCCCAGCCGTTCATTTTCCGCCAGGCCCAGGACAATGGAGCGGCCGTAGGATCGGACATCTGGGTGCGCCGCAAGCAGTTCAATCTGCTCATCGGTGATCTGCTTGGCGGTAGTATGGGCTTTGGTGCCGGACTGCCGCAGGTACATTTCCGTAACATTTTTAGTCAGGCTCTGCGCCAGCGTGAATAATGTGGTAAACATCATCGCAGTCATCGTAATGGCCAGTACCGCGGCCAGATTGCGGCCTTTATTTTTCTGAAAGCTCCGGCTCGTCAGGATCCGGATCATGGATTTTTGTTCCTTCATGGCTTTGAACCTCCCCTTCCTATTCGTGAACTCTGCCGTCTTCAATGTGGATGCATCGATCCGCCTGCTTCGCGATCTCCGGATTATGGGTGATCATCACGATGGTCTGATGAAACTTCTGGCTGGTGAGCCTTAAGAGCTCGATCACCTCATCACTGGTTCGGCTGTCCAGGTTGCCGGTGGGCTCGTCGGCCAGGATGATGGCAGGCTTTCCCGCCAGCGCCCGGGCGATGGAGACACGCTGCTGCTGTCCGCCGGAAAGGGTATTCGGCATCTGATAGAGCTTCTTCTGGATTCCCAGGAGGGAAACTACCTCTTCGATAAATACTTCATCTGGTCTTTTTCCGTCCAGCTGAATGGGCATCACGATATTTTCATACACATTCAGGATTGGTACCAGGTTATAATTCTGGAAAATAAATCCGATGGAACGGCGGCGGAATACGGTCAGATCGTCGTCCGAGAGATTGCTCAGTTCGAACTTGTCGACCTTTACGCTGCCGGAGGTGGGTCGATCCAGCCCGCCCAGCATATTGAGCAGGGTGGATTTTCCGCTGCCGGAAGTGCCGATGATGGCGACAAACTCCCCTGGTTCCACGGAAATGCTCACGTCGTCCAGCGCCCTTACGATATTCGGTTCTTTGCCGTACTGCTTGATTAAATGTTCAGTCTTTAAAATACTCATGTTGATTTGTCCTCCTCCCAATCCGGTCTGACCGGAAATAATCTGATTGATACGGTGCGTATACAGATTTTGCAGTAAAGGTATGTTCTGCTTTAGAAATCACGTTCCTGTTACGGTTTCCATTATATCCGGGAACTAAAATGCCGCAACATAGAATGCGTAAACTAATATGGAGAAGGTAAAATCTAAATCGTTATGAACTTTTTGCGGCGATGGGCAGGATGATCTTTAACGCAAACTTTTCTCCCTTTGGCCTGGCGACACATTCGCCTCCGTATTTTTCTGCCGCCTTTTGGATATTTGAAATGCCGAAGCCGTGGAGGAAAGTATCCTTTTTGGTCGTCCTTTGCGAAGCCAGTTCTTCGATCATCCGGTTATTTTCTACCGTAATGGCCAGCATGTCATGGACCGGGGCGGCCTTTACATTGATCAGCCGCAGGCTCTGAGGCAGCTTTTCGCTGGCTTCGATGGCATTGTCCAGGGCGTTGCCGAAGATCGTGCTGATATCCAGCGGTTCCAGAAACATCCCCTCAGAAAAACAGACGGAGGCGTGGAAATCGATCTGTTTCTCCCTGGCCAGCCGGGCTTTGTCACGGAGAACCATATCCAGATAGTCATTTCCTGTATGATAGTAGGTCTCGTAAGCTTCAATCTGCATCTGCAGGGAACGGACCGATTCGCTCAGTGCTTCGGAATCGTTCTGCCGCGCCTGCAGGACAAGAAGATGATTCTTCATATCATGATAAATGCTCCGGACCCGTTCCTCCTCCCGGAGCTTGTCCTGAAAATAGGCCTGCTTCTGCTCCAGCTCCTGGGCCCGGTATGAGGTCTGCACGGAATCGCAGATATAGGCGGCCAGGTAGATGCAGCCGAAGCTGGATACGATGGACGCTGTGCAGATGGGATACACGACGGCAATTTCCTCCGGCAGAAAATAAATGATCGTGAAAATGGCCACGATGGATGCCAGCGTCAGAACATCCACAATGAGCCACATCCGCAGCGTCAGACTGGACGTGATCCGACACAGATATTTTTTCAAAAAGGCCCACGCGGCAAGCCAGAACAGAAGCCGTGCCAGCAGGCACAGGGTATGAACGGCTGTGCTGAACAGGAGGAGGCTTCCGGGCCATTCGGATGGGCTGCCCGATGCGTTGGTACAGGCAAAAAACAACCGTGCCCCAATATCCTGCATCAGATAATTGACCGCGATCACCACGGGATAGAATACCAGTACGGCGGTCAGCTTTTCCATCCATTTTCCGCTGTGGAATACAAGGACATAGACCACAAAAACCAGCAGGGCGCCGAGGAGGTTGGGCAGGTCGTTGGAATAGATGATCATATTGGAAAAGATTGAGCTGACCCCAAGGGCCGGGAGCCACAGCAGCCGGTTTTTCCGCAGCGGGAGAAAGCTGTGGAGGAACAGGAAAAATACAAGGATATATCCCCAGATCAAAAGCAGGGAGATCAGATCAAGTGCTTTTATCATATCAGATCCCCCCAGTAGTCCGTCAATTCTTCCATGAACTGCTTTCTCTTGGGCTGGCTGATGGGAAGGACCTCCCCGGTGACCAGGGTGATCTCCAGCTTCTGCACGCCTTTGACATAGAACAGGTTCACAAGATAGCTGCTGTGGCTTCTGGCAAAGCCCTGTCCTTTCAGCTCCTGCTCCATCTCCTTCATGCTCCTGTAGCAGATGATCTTTTCCTGCTCCGTATGAAGCAGCAGGTTCCGGTTGAAGGTCTCGATGTAGCGCAGGCTTTTCAGAAAGACCTTATATCTGCCGGAATCGTTTTTTACTACCAGTGAGGGGGAACCGTCCCTGCGGCTTCTGGCCAGGAACTGGTTCAGCTCATCTCGCAGCCGGACGTACTTGATGGGCTTGATGATGTAATTGGCCGCCTGGTACTTGTAGCCCTCCAGCCCGTATTGGGTGAGGGTGGTCAAAAAGATGATCCCCACCTTTTCATCCTTCTGCCGGATCTTCTCCGCCGTGCGGAGGCCGTCCACCAGCTTCATCTGGATATCCAGAAAGATCAGGTCGATCGTAGGATCGTACTTTTCGATCAGATCCAGGCCGTCATAAAAAGGGGTTACTTTGATCTCTTCGCTGTTTTCTACAGCGTATTGTCTGATGAGTCCGTTCAGATGATCGACAAAGCTCTGTTCATCGTCGCAGATTGCGATATGCAGCATCGGTTTCACTCTCTTCCTTTTAGATTTCGTGACAGGTCACCGGCAAGCCGGCACTGGCTGCCTGGACCGGCTTTTTATACTCACGGTTGATTGATCCGGCGTTCAGTATAAATTCTCTGTGGTAATAGACGGCCTTGCCAGCGAAATTCATTTTATCATAAACAATTGCGGAAAGCCATTATTTTTTGGCCCGGAGCTATATAGGAAAAATATCGCAGAAAATTAAAAAAACTATTGTCGTTTTTTTTCAGTTCATGTATACTGGTCATACTATCACGAAAGGAGAGAACTGCAGTATATTAACAAGGGGTTTGGAATTGTGGAAACAGGCGTTGCCGTATTGTTGGGAGAGGACAGACATGCCGTTTTTATAATTCCTGGAATTTGCTGCGCGCGGATGGGTGAACCGCTGCGAAGCAAAACAAAGAGAGGAGAGGAGTATGAAGCGGATTGTTTCATATCTGCTTGCGGTGATTCTCGTTTTTTCTCTGTGTGTCGATGCTTTTGCTGAACCATTGGAGCCGGAGATTGCGGGGAGCAATCCAGCTGCCGGGGAAGGGGAATGGCAGGAAGGGACTGAAACAGGGGAAAACGGGTGGATACCTCAAGAAGAACATGGTGATAAAAGTGCGGATGAGGAGCACGGTGAGGAAACAGGCGCTCCAAACGGAGAAGGCGCAGAAGAAGACGGATCTGGAGAGAACACAAATGGTTCCTATTCTACGGCGGATCCAAACAGAATCTCTTCTGACACCGGGGACAAGAACAGTCAGGAAGATGATTCGGAGGAGGAAGAGGAACAGGACGAAGAAGGGCAGGATGAGGAGGATCTAAAAGAGAGAAGCGGGAACGCCGGGAATTGGGGACAGGTCGATGTGGAGATCCTTTCCGCATTGGATCTGCGTAAGGATATAAGCTTTACCGTTTCCCTGACCGGGCAGGAACCGAAGCGGGTGGTACTGGCTGCGGATCAGGAGGGACAGAATGGTCGGGCATCCCAGGCCGATGTGACGTTTGAAGACCTGGAACCGGGGACTTATGTACTGACGGTTGCGGCTCCGGGCTTTGCTACCTATACTCAGGAGATTGCGGTAGAGGACTGGGCGTATGCTCTGACACTGACCACGGGAATGGTCAGCGGCTTTGCCTATGATCAGCCGGGCAGCGTGCATCCGGGCCTTCTTCTGGTGGGAGACGTGGACGGAAACGGTGTGATCGACGATACAGACCGGGATCTGTTGGTGGATGCCATAGACGCCGGAGAGCGGGATACGGAAAAGCAGGCTGCGTCCCGGCATGAAAATCCGAACCTGGATCTGAATGGGGATGCGTGGGTAGACCTGGCGGATCTGGAATATTTGGCAAAGGGATATGGATTTTACGGAGACGGCAGCTCTTCCGTGGTAAAATTAGTGCCGGCAGAAGCGGTGACGATGGAAGCGGACGCGGATACGGAGGTGTCAGGCGACTTGAACGCCCTGCTTAAAAATGAAGGGGGCGTGACGCTTTCGACCAAATATGGCAGTCCCATCTCGGGAACCCAGCCGGTGTCTGTGATCTTTGATTTTGCCGGGGAGGAAGGGATTCCGATCGAGGGCATGGCGATCGATACGGGAAACAATGATTCGATCAGTGACATGCAGATCGATGTTGTTTATGTGGAAGAAGGCCAGGTGGATACGGTTCAGATTCCCCTGAAAGAGGGTGTTGACTTTCTGCTGAATTACGACACCGTGCAGGCGGCTCAAAATGAAAGCGGCGTGATCACGATCAACTTTGGAGCGCAGACCGCGGTGAAGAAGGTTACGCTGAAGATCATGGGGATGCGGAACAACAATGACCTTGCAGAGATCTCCAAGGTGGAATTTCTGAACGACATGGAGAGCCGTATTCCGGAGCCGCAGATGGATATCCCGCAGAATCTGTCGGCGCAGGCGGGAAATAAGCAGTTTGACCTGACATGGGATCCCTGCGTGAATGTGACGGGCTATGAGGTCCGGATCACAACGGAAATCGAAGGAGAACAAAAGTCAGACACGGTTTCCGTAAAGGGAAACAGCGCGAGGATCTCGTCCTTCCAAAAAGGGAAGCTTGTGAATAATACGGACTATACGGTATCGGTGCAGTCTGTAAACGGCGCATGGAGGAGCGGCTACAGCGAATCGGTCAAGGTGGTTCCAAAAGCGGATAAAAAACCGGACGCGCCGGATAACCTGAGAGTTACGGGAGCGTACAGAGCCATAGACGCGACCTGGAAAAATATGGAGGACACGGACCGCTACAATCTGTATTACCGGGAGAGCGGAAAAGGTTCGTTTCAGAAAATAGAAGGCAGTTCCGCAAACAAATATACGATCACCGGCCTGAAAGACCGGACAAGCTATGAGGTCTATGTGACAGGAGTCAATGAGCTGGGCGAAGGAAAGCCGTCCCTGACCGGAGAAGCGGAAACGACCTCCCCGGACCCGGCACAGATGCCGAAGTATAAGCTGCTTAACCGGGCTGCAGAGGGAGAGGTCAGTGAGCATATCAAAGAGGCTTACTATACACAGAATGGTACGATGCAGGACAGCGCATTCGATGCGGCGGGAACCAAGACTGCATGGGGCACGGTTGATAATGACCCGGTATCCCACTATCTGCGGAACACCTGGGATGACGGCGGATTTAATAATCTGGGGTCAAACGGTTTGACCTATGAATTTGACCAAGAATATAAAATGCAGTATTTTGCGTTGCAGGAGGTAACAGCGCAGAGCCTTTCGTATGGATATGCGAAGGTAAAATGCTGGGACGCGAACGGAAATTTAAAAGAGTTTGTGAATCATCAGGTGTCTGTACAGCGAAAAATGGATTCGGAGAAGCGGGTGTACTATATGCTCAGGCTTCCGGAGGCTGTGACAGTCAAGAAGATCCAGTTCGGCCTCAGCCGCAGCCTCGCTTCTGGTTCGATCACGTGTTCGGAGGTGTATTTCTACCATTATGATTCTCTGGAAGATGATATTATGGCGCTCTATGTCAATGACTTACATACGGAGTTAAAAAGTGGTGTGACGCAGGCGACGATTGACGCGCTCAGAACGCGGATCAATACCAAAGATCCGGATAGCGGGGAATATCATCCGGACAGGGAGAAGCTGGAAAGGGAGCTCAAGACAGCTGAGGATATTCTGAACGCGAAGTTAAGCCGGTCGGTATATATCCACAACAGCATTACGACAAAGGATGCAAACCGGGGATTCGGAGGGTTGAACGCGTGGCAGCCTCTTGGAGTCACGGCAGCGGCAGGGGAAGAGATTACGGTTTATGTGGGACATAATACGAAGAAAACCGGCGAAAGTACGAATCTGCAGCTGATTGCGACACAGTATCATGCGGAGTCCGGCTCCATGTTCAAGCAGGCGGCGAACCTGAAGATCGGAAGAAATGATGTTACGATTCCACAGCTTTCCACGGTTCAGGGCGAGGCCGGGGGCGCGCTGTATGTGCAGTATACAGGCAGCAGTGCTTCGGACCAGTATGCGGTACGTGTGAGCGGCGGCGCGGAAGTCCCGTTTTTGGATCTGTATCAGGTGACTGACGCGGCCGAGCGGCAGAAACGTGCGCAGACATATGTGGAAGAATTGCAGGCATATGTAGAGGGCATGGAGGCACAGCATGAGAAGCTGCATAAAGGCTCCAAGCTGGCTTCTGTGGACTGTAATTATGAAGAGAGCGAATGCATACTGGGGGCATCGGATATGATGCTTGATACGATGATGCTTTCCCTTCCGGCATCGCAGATTTTGAAAGGGTCCGGAGGAAATGCAGAAAGGATCCTGACGTCTGCGGAGGCGATGGAGAACATGATGCATCTGTTCTATCAGCATAAGGGATTGACAAAGAATACCCAAAAAGCGGATGGAACGGCGGTGGATGTGAAAGACACCTATCCGTCCAGGCATTTGAACATCCGGTACCAGCGGATGTTTGCGGGGGCATTTATGTATGCGGCCGGCAACCACATCGGAATCGAATGGGGTTCCGCGCCGGGTATGGTATCCGGTAATTCGCTGTCGGCAGATCCAGAGGGAAGATACCAGAGTGGAAATTATTTCGGATGGGGGATTGCGCATGAGATCGGACACTGCATCAACCAGGGCAGCTATGCGGTTGCGGAGATCACTAATAACTATTTTTCCGTGCTTGCCCAGGCGAAAGAGACAAATGACAGTGTGCGGTTCAAGTATGACGAGGTTTACAAGAAGGTGACTTCGGGTACGAAGGGACGCGCTTCGAATGTATTTACCCAGCTGGGAATGTACTGGCAGCTTCATCTGGCCTATGATAACGGATATAACTTTAAGACGTATGATGAGTATGATACGCAGCTTGCGAATCTGTTCTTTGCAAGAGTGGATACTTATGCAAGGACACCTTCCAGGGCGCCGAAGCCGGGTGGGGTTGAGCTGACTCTGCCGGGGGACCAGGATCAGAATCTGATGCGCCTGGCCTGTGCGGCGGCGGAGAAGGATCTTCTGGAGTTCTTCGAGCGCTGGGGCATGACGCCGAATGAAGGGACGAGGGCCTACGCACAGCAGTTCGCTCCGGAGACAAGGGCCATCTGCTATGTAAATGACGAGGCGCGCGTATACAGGCTGACCAATAACGGAAGCAGTCTGGACGGAACCGGAAATACACAGCCGGTAAACATCATTTCCGCAGAGCTTGATGAGAAAACACCGAATCAGGTGAATTTCCAATTGTCAGCAGCGATCCCGGCGGAGGATATCCTGGGTTATGAGATCGTACGCTGTACAACATCTGGAGGAGAGGTCTTGGAGGAAGTGGCAGGATTTACGACCACGGGTTCTTTTAGCGATCATGTAACAACCATGAATAACCGTGTAGTGAGCTATCAGGTTACGGTGATCGACAAATATCTGAACCGTTCCGCGCCGGCGTTATCAGGGGAATTGAAGATCCAGCATGACGGAAGCATTGACAAGTCAAACTGGACGGTCAGCTCCAATGATCTGACCGCAGCTGAGGGTAAAGCCAGAAACGGAATTGGAACCGGAAGCGAGACGGAGGAAGAGATCGGAAGCGGAATGGGAACCGACGATCAGGATACGATCTGCGGTTCTGCGGTGGAGAATCCGATCAAACACGCGGCGGACGATGATCCGGCGACCAATTACGCAGGCACGGCAGGGGCCGGTGCAGAGGTGATCATGGAGTTTCATAAAACTCATACGGTCACAGGCTTCAAGTATACACCTGCGGCGGGAGTGAATCCCATCAGGGACTATACGATCTTTGTGCGGGAAAGCAGCGGCCAATGGAAAGAAGCGGTGAGCGGTACGTTTGATCAGTCAGAGGATCCGCAGATCGTGTATTTTGGAAGCGGCAGGAAGGAGAACAATGACAATCTTGCCGGCTATCAGGCTACGGCAGTCAAGCTGGCCATCAAGAACCAGGCGGGCAGGGAGATTGGAATCGCCGAGCTGGATGTGCTGGGAGTGACTGGAGATGACGTGGACTTCCGGCGTACCGAAGGGGATCATAGGGCGGCGATCGGAAAATTGACAAAGGATTTCATTTATGACAGTCAGGGCAGTAAGATTCCGGCCGGCTCGCTGGTATTTACCGGGGTATATAAAGGAAATCCGGCATACAACGTAGTGATCCTTTATGACCAGGCCGGCAATATCGTCGGCGGGGAAGGCACAGACGGCAGCGTCAATGCAAACCAGATCATTCTTGCCGAGGTCCCGGATACGGGAAATATTCAGGACGTTTCAGACGGAACCTGGGTATACTGGATAGAACCGGATCATATGATAGACCTTAGCAAGCTGGAAAAAGTCCGGGCAGAACTGTACCGTGTGGATGACGCCGGGACCAATGCAGGACAGAGGCTTGTCAGTGATTCGATGTTCGAGATCATGCCGGCAAAGAATATGGAACAAATGCCGCTGATCGAGCTTACATCATTGTCGCAGAGCGGGAGTACATGAAACAGCGATAAGGGGAGCGGGACATGAGGAAATATTTTACAGGATTTATAGCGGCGGTGTTTGCAATGACCGCAATATTGCCGCTGCGGGTATTGGCAGCAGGAGACGAGGTTAGGCTCAAGGAAGATGGGAACAATGTAAATGTATCAGTTTCTGTTTCGGGCGGGGCCGAGGAGAAGGTAGCGTCTCTCCAGCTGGGACTGCAGATCTCGGATCAGGACGGCAATCCTGTGGGGCAGGATCTATTGGAGCAGATTGAAAATCTGACTTTTAGCTGGAGCCAGGAACTCCAGGCAAGGGCAGCAATCACAGAACAGCGCTACCAGAAGGAAACAGGAATCCTGCGGATCTATATTGCGGGAACCGAACCGCTTTTTTCGGAAGAAGGGGAAGCGCCGGACAGCCTGGCACTGGGAACCGTGATGCTGACAGAGATTGCCGGAGCTCATGCTGGCTCCGGGCTCTATATCAGCGTGGTGCCGGGATCTTTCCGAAAGGTACAGGGGAGGAATGCAGAGAAGCTTGCGGCAGCAGCACCGAATGCAGTGCCGATCATTCCGGTAAATCAGGAAGAACCGGCCGACCCGGAAACGCCGGAACCTGAACAGCCTGAACAGCCTGAACAGCCGGAAAACCCTGGCGGCGGGGAAGGCGGTTCCGGAGGGACAGTGCGTCCCCAGGTGGATAAAACCCAGCTGCAGGAGGTCTTGAACCTTGCGGCAGGATATCAGGAAGCGGACTATACGTCAGAAAGCTTTGGTGTATTGAAACAGGCAATGAAGGAAGGGCAGGCCGTATTGGATGACTCTTATGCCGCGCAGGAGGAAGTGGATCAGGCGGCTGCAGCGATTATGAACGCAATCGGCGGACTGGTGCCGTTTGCGACGACCAGCATTGAGGAACGCAACGCACTGTACGCAGGCGCAAGCCAGGCGGTCGGGACAGGAGACATGTTGTCTTGGTATGTATACGCGGCCATGATCATTTTTGGCGGAGCTGTGATTGCGGGAGGCTTAATCTGGAAAATATATTGGAAGAGGAACAGGGAGCAGAGAAGATGGAATTTTTGATCAACCTGGATGGAAATATTTTATTATGGATTCAGGAGTATATCCGGCAGGACTGGATGAAAGGATTTTGGAAAGGGATTACAATGCTGGGGGATTCCGGATGGTTCTGGATCGCCTTGTCCCTCCTTTTGATGGTTCCAAGACAGACCCGCTGGATCGGGATCACATCGCTGGCGGCAATCGTGATCGGAGCACTGATCACGAATGTAACTCTGAAAAATCTGGTCGCGCGTACCCGGCCCTATGAAGTCGTAGAAGGATTGGTGCTTCTGATTGAAAAGCAGAGGGATTATTCCTTTCCGTCCGGACATACCTGTGCGTCATTTGCGGCGGCCGGAGTGTACTGGCGGATGCTGCCGAAGAAATTCGGCATTCCTTTGGTGATACTTGCGGCGATGATTGCATTTTCCAGACTCTATGTGGGTGTGCATTATCCTACAGATGTATTGGCAGGTCTGCTGATCGGGCTGTTTGCGGCATGGGCGGCGCGGCACATGCAGAAATATGTAAGGTCGCATAGAAAAAAAGTAGAATAAGTGAGTAGGCTGGAGACTTTTTAGATCCTCCAGCCTACTCCTTCTTTTTTCTATGTTCAGACGCTTTTCGCCTGTCTTTCCAGCGCGGCCTCAACAAATCCTTTGAACAGCGGATGCGGGCGGTTCGGCCTGGATTTCAGCTCCGGATGCGCCTGGGTTGCGATAAACCAGGGATGCTCCGGAATCTCAACCATTTCCACGATATTTCCGTCCGGTGAGAGGCCGGACAGCAGCATACCGTGCTTTTCCAGCACTTCCCGGTAATCGTTGTTCACCTCATAGCGGTGCCGATGCCGTTCCTGGATCTCTTTTTTGCCATACAGGCGGAAGGCTTTGGAGCTTTCCTTTAGGATACAGGGATAAGAACCAAGCCGCAGGGTGCCGCCGATATCCTCGATGCCGATCTGCTCCGGCATGATATGGATGACCGGATGGGTAGTGTCAGGTTTCAGCTCCATGCTGTGGGCATCATTGTATCCGATCACATTTCGGGCAAATTCTACGATGGAGAGCTGCATACCCAGGCACAGGCCGAGGAACGGGATGCCCCGGGTTCTGGCATAGCGGATGGCCTCGATCTTGCCCTCAATGCCCCGGGTGCCGAAGCCGCCGGGAACAAGGATCCCGCTGACATCTCCAAAGATCTTCGACGCATTGTCCGCAGTAACTGTCTCGGAATCCACCCACTTTATATTGACCGTGGTGTGGCTGTAGATCCCGCCGTGCTTCAAGGCTTCCACCACACTGATATAAGCGTCATGGAGCTGGATATATTTTCCCACCAGAGCCACCGTGACCTCCTGCGTAGGGTGCTTCAGTTTCTCCACCATCTCAACCCAGTCCTTCAGATCCGGCTGGGGGCAATCCAGGTGGAGACATTCGCAGGCAACCTCTGCCAGACGCTCCTGCTCCATGGCAAGGGGAGCCTCATACAAGTAGTTGACATCCAGATTCTGCAGCACATGGTCAGCCGGAAGGTTGCAGAACAGGGAAATTTTGTCCTTCATGCCGATGTCCAGGGGATATTCGGAACGGCAGACGATGATATCCGGCTGGATTCCCATCCCCTGCAGCTCCTTCACGCTGGCCTGCGTGGGTTTGGTCTTCATTTCCTGGGATGCTTTCAGATACGGGATCAGGGTTACATGGATCAGGATCACATTTTCATGCCCCTTCTCATGCTGAAACTGACGGATGGATTCCAGGAAGGGCTGGCTCTCAATGTCTCCTACGGTTCCGCCCACCTCAATGATGGCAATCTCCGTGCCGGAAGCAGAGGGATTGCGGTAAAACCGGCTTTTGATCTCATTGGTGATATGAGGGATGACCTGAACGGTGCCTCCGCCGAAATCTCCCCGGCGTTCCTTCTGCAGGACGGACCAGTAGATCTTGCCCGTAGTCACGTTGGAGTTGCGGGTCAGACTTTCATCGATAAAACGCTCATAATGCCCAAGGTCCAGGTCGGTCTCCGCGCCGTCGTCGGTGACAAAGACCTCTCCGTGCTGGACAGGGTTCATGGTTCCCGGATCCATATTGATATAGGGATCAAACTTCTGCATGGTGACGGTATACCCGCGCGCCTTCAGAAGCCGGCCCAGAGATGCTGCTGTGATACCCTTTCCGAGGCCGGACACGACCCCGCCGGTTACAAATACATATTTTACTGCCATGGCTTCCTCCCTTATGTGTGAAATGTAAAAAATGCACGACTGTTTTAAACAGTTACCAAGTATACACCATCCTGACAAAAAAATACAGTATTTTTTTGAATGGGGCATCTGCCTCCAAAATGCCGAAGGCTGTCAGCAATCTCTGCAGAAATCAATGATACCGCGACCCCGCCTCATACACTGCCTCGCAGGTGAGCTGGACCCCGAGCTTTTTAAAGATTTTGATATCCACGTCGGACAGCATAACGGATGTATGGGCCTGACAGCCTTCCAGCGCGGGAAGCTGCTCCAGGGCCAGGCGCGCGTCCTGGCTGGTGGCCGCGCTTGCGGAGAGGGCGATCAGGACTTCGTCCGTATGGAGACGCGGATTCTTGCTCTTCAGATAATCCACCTTCAGCTTCTGGATCGGCTCGATGGACTCCGGAGAAAGGATGTCCAGATCGTGAGGCTGCCCTGCCAGCTCCTTAATGGCATTCAGGAGCAGGGCCGCGGATGCGCCCAGAAGGCTGCTGGTCTTCCCGGTGATCATCTGTCCGTCCGGCAGCTCCAGCGCGGCCGCCGGAGCCCCGGTCTGCTCCGCGCGCACCAGTGCAGCCGCGACTACCTTCCGGTCCGCGGTGGTGATGCCGGCCTGGTTCATCAGAAGCTCCAGCTTCTGGGTTTCCTCCTCCATGCAGTTCCCCTTTAACAGGGAATTGAGGGACGCATAGTAACGCCGGAGGATCTCCTGGCAGGAGGCATCCCGGCAGACCTGATCGTCGGAGATGCAGTTTCCCGCCATGTTGACGCCCATATCCGTGGGGGATTTGTAAGGACTTTTTCCATAAATTTTTTCAAAAATGGTATTGAGTACCGGGAAGATCTCCACATCCCGGTTGTAGTTGACCGTTGTCTCCCCATAGGCCTCCAGATGGAACGGATCGATCATATTAATGTCGTTCAGGTCTGCGGTGGCAGCCTCATAGGCAAGATTCACCGGATGCTTCAGCGAAATGTTCCAGATGGGAAATGTTTCAAACTTGGCATAGCCTGCATGAATCCCGCGTTTGTGTTCATGATATAGCTGTGAAAGACAGGTGGCCATCTTTCCGCTTCCTGGTCCGGGGGCTGTAACGATGACGAGCGGACGGGTGGTCTGGATATATTCATTTTTTCCGAATCCGTCTTCGCTGACGATCAGCGGAATGTTGGAAGGATATCCCGGGATATGGTAGTGGAGGTAGACGCGGATGCCCAGATTCTCCAGCCGTCTTCGGAAGAGAAGGGCGCTGTCTTGCCCGGAGTACTGTGTGATGGCTACGCTGCCCACATAGAGACCGTGTTCATGAAACGAGTCGATCAGACGCAGAACGTCGGAGTCATAGGTAATGCCCAAATCTCCGCGTATTTTATTTTTTTCAATGTCTTTCGCGCTGATGACGATGATCAGCTCCGCCTGGTTGCTGAGCTGCTTGAGCATATGCAGCTTGGAATCCGGGGCAAACCCCGGAAGCACGCGGGAAGCGTGGTAATCATCAAACAGCTTGCCGCCGAATTCCAGGTACAGCTTGTGGTCGAACTGTTCAATGCGCTGCCGGATATGCTCCGACTGTGTGCGCAGGTACTTTTCGTTATCAAATCCTGTTTTCATTATATTGTCCTCAATCCTTTTAACAGTTACAAAATTGCGATACATGTCTTAGTATACAACAAAAACCTGCGTTTTTACAATATTTTCATAATCTTTTAGTTGATTTATACCGAACCTGTACTTATAATATAGAAGTGGCAGTGGATTTTATGGCTGCTGTTCACACGGTGCCGTTACTGTGAACACCTGATCAGGGAGTGAACAGTAACCATTTTAGGAGGAGCAGGATGGATAACAAGAACAATAAGAATAATCCCAGAAACAATCGGCAGGGATGGGGCGTGATCCTTTTCACGACATTGCTGACCCTTTTTGTTGTAATGGGGCTTTATTCACTGATGCAGGACAGAGATCCGGAAGAGATCAGTTATGATAAATTTTTAAGTCTGGTAGAGGAAGGGAAGGTAGAGAAGGTTACACTGGAATCCTCCCGCATCTACATTACGTTAAAGGAAGGCGTGGAAAAGGAAGAAGAGAAGAAAGAAGGGGAAGACGCGGAGGCTCAGGTAGAAGACCAGTTCCAGGATATGCGGGACAATCTTCTGAACCAGATGGAGGAAGCCACCGGACAGCGGGACGATCAGGAGCGGGCGCCGGACTATTTTACCGGGGTAGTACAGGACTATAAGCTGCCGGATCGGTTGAATGAAGCCGGTGTACACTACGAACAGACGATTCCGGATACGGCGTCGGTGATGATGATGGAGATCTTTATCACCGTGATACTGCCGCTTCTGCTGCTGGGAGTCTTATTCAGCTTCGTGATGCGCAACATGACCAAGGGCGGCGGCATGATGGGGATCGGCAAGAGCAACGCCAAGGTCTATGTGGAGAAGGAGACCGGTGTTACCTTCCAGGACGTGGCCGGCCAGGACGAGGCTAAGGAGTCCCTGCAGGAGGTCGTGGATTTTCTCCATAACCCGGGAAAATATACGGGCATCGGAGCGAAGCTGCCTAAGGGCGCCCTGCTGGTGGGGCCTCCGGGAACCGGTAAGACCTTGCTTGCAAAGGCTGTGGCAGGAGAGGCCAAGGTGCCGTTTTTCTCCCTCTCCGGCTCCGCGTTTGTGGAGATGTATGTGGGCGTGGGCGCGTCCCGTGTCCGGGACCTGTTCAAGCAGGCACAGCAGATGGCGCCTTGCATCGTCTTTATCGATGAGGTGGACGCCATCGGGAAGAGCCGTGACACCGCTATGGGAGGCGGCAATGACGAGCGGGAGCAGACATTGAACCAGCTCCTTGCGGAGATGGACGGATTTGATACGAACAAGGGACTGCTGCTCCTGGCGGCGACGAACCGTCCGGAGATCCTGGACCCGGCACTTCTGAGGCCGGGGCGGTTTGACCGGAGGATCATCGTGGATAAGCCGGACTTAAAGGGACGTGTAGATACATTGAAGGTACATTCCAAGGATGTGAAGATGGATGAGACGGTGGATCTGGAAGCCATTGCGCTGGCGACATCAGGAGCCGTGGGATCCGATCTTGCCAATATGATCAACGAGGCAGCCATCAATGCCGTGAAGAACGGCAGGCAGGTGGTCAGCCAGAAGGACCTGTTTGATGCCGTGGAAGTGGTGCTGGTCGGAAAAGAGAAGAAGGACCGCATCATGAGCGAGGAGGAGCGACGGATCGTGTCTTACCATGAGGTAGGCCATGCGCTGGTCAGCGCCCTGCAAAAAGACGCGGAGCCGGTGCAGAAGATCACCATCGTGCCCAGGACCATGGGGGCTTTGGGCTACGTGATGCAGACGCCGGAGGAAGAGAAGTTCCTGAATACCAAGAAGGAGCTGGAGGCTATGCTGGTGGGAATGCTGGCAGGCCGCGCGGCGGAGGAGATCGTGTTTGAGACGATCACCACCGGGGCATCCAATGATATCGAGAAGGCGACCAAGATCGCCCGGGAGATGATCACCCAGTACGGGATGTCTGAAAAGTTCGGCCTGATCGGCCTGGAATCCGTTCAGCACCGATATCTGGACGGCCGCGCGGTGATGAACTGCGGGGACGCTACGGCGGCGGAGATCGACGCGGAAGTGATGCTGATGCTGAAAAAGGCATACGAGGAAGCCAAACGCCTGCTCCAGGAGAACCGGGAAGCGCTGGATAAGATCGCGGAATTCCTGATCGAGAAGGAGACGATCACCGGAAAAGAATTTATGAAGATTTTCCGGGAGGTGAAGGGGATTCCGGAACCGCTGGAATCCGAAGAAGGGAAAGAAAAGAAGGAAAACCGGATCGCGATGCGTCCGGTAGAGAGGATTGAGCAAAAAGAGGAAAAAGAGGACTCGGATATACAAGGCTGGTAAGGATCTGTAACTGTTATTTACAGGTTCTCAAAAACGGGCAGGGATAAGAACAGACATCTCTGCCTGATTTTTTTGGAGGGATGCGGGAGTGAAAGACGAGGCTATGGAAGAATATAATTTTGATATTGAGGAAGAATTAAAAAAGCTGCCTGCCAAACCGGGTGTGTACCTGATGCATGATGAAAAGGACCACATTATATATGTAGGAAAGGCGATCAGCCTGAAGAACCGGGTACGGCAGTATTTTCAGTCCAGTCGGAACAAGGGGATCAAGATTGAGCAGATGGTGACCCATATCCGGCGGTTTGAGTATATCGTGACGGATTCCGAGCTGGAAGCCCTGGTGCTGGAATGCAACCTGATCAAGGAGCATCGGCCGAAGTATAATACCATGCTGATGGACGATAAAGCGTATCCTTTTATCAAGGTGACGGTGGGTGAGTCGTTCCCCAGGGTGATGCTGGCGAGGAATGTGGTGAAGGATAAGGCAAAATATTTCGGGCCCTACACCAGCGGCCAGGCGGTGCGGGATACGATCGAGCTGCTTCACAAGCTGTACCATCTCCGGAGCTGCAATCGGAACCTGCCCAGGGATATCGGAAAGGAAAGGGCCTGTCTGAATTACCATATCCATCAGTGCGACGCGCCCTGCCAGGGATTCATTTCCCGGGAAGAATATGCAAAAGCCGTTTCCCAGGTGACCCGGTTTTTGAACGGGCATTATGAAGGGATCCTTTCGGAGCTGGAGACGAAGATGAATGAGGCCTCGGAAGCCATGGAATTTGAGAAGGCCATCGAATACCGGGAGCTTTTGAACAGCGTCAGGAAGGTGGCTCAGAAGCAGAAGATCACGGACACCGGCGGGGAGGACCGGGATATCCTGGCGGCGGCCACGGAAGGCGAAGACGCGGTGGTTCAGGTCTTTTTTATCCGGGGCGGAAGGCTCATCGGCAGGGACCATTTTTACCTTCGGATTTCCAAAGATGAATCCATCGGGAGCATCCTGGACAGCTTTATCAAGCAGTATTACGGAGGAACACCGTTTATTCCGGGAGAACTGGTGCTGCCGGAGGAGCCGGAGGATCGGGAGCTGATCGAAGAGTGGCTCTCCGGGAAGCGGGGCACGAAAGTGACGCTTCGGATCCCGAAAAAAGGAACCAAGGAAAAGCTGGTGGAGCTGGCGGTAAACAATGCCCGGCTCGTATTGAGCAAGGATAAGGAACGGTTGAAACGGGAGGAAGGGAGGACCATCGGGGCGGTGAAGGAGATTGCCGGGCTGCTGGGGATTGAGGGGATCACCCGGATGGAGGCCTATGATATTTCCAATACCAATGGATTCGAATCTGTAGGCTCCATGGTGGTGTATGAACGCGGAAAGCCGAAAAGGAATGATTACCGGAAGTTTAAGATCAAGGGGATCAAGGGCGCGGATGATTACGGCAGTATGCGGGAGGTGCTCACCCGGCGGTTTACCCACGGACTTCGGGAACGGGAGGAAAGCAGGGAACTGGGAGGATTTACGTCCTTTCCAGATCTGATCCTGATGGACGGCGGCAAGGGACAGGTCAATGTGGCGCTGCAGGTTCTGGACGCGCTGCATCTGGATATTCCGGTATGCGGCATGGTGAAGGACGATCACCACAGGACCAGGGGACTGTATTACCGGAATGAAGAGATTCCCATTGACCGCTCATCCCAGGCATTTCTCCTGGTTACCCGGATCCAGGATGAGGCCCACCGATTCGCCATTGAATACCACAAGCAGCTCCGGGGCAAAGGGCAGGTCCATTCCATACTGGACGATATTCCGGGGATCGGGCCCGCAAGGCGCAAGGCACTGATGCGTGAGTTCTCTTCTCTGGATGAGATCAAGGCAGCCACAGCGGAACGTCTGGCACAGATTCCGGAAATGAATGAAAAAGCGGCAGAATCCGTGTACAAATTCTTTCATTAATGATATACTATAAGATGCAGGAGGCGGAGCGCAGAATAAGCCCCGCTGTGAAAAGAAAAGAATTGTTTTGGAGGGGAGCATGGAATCGCCGCCCTATCGGCGGACGGCCTGCGGGAAAGAGCAGGATGCCGCGGGCGGCGGCCTCTGTATGACAGTTCTCAAGAAAGGAAAAAGTAAAGATGGGACAAGGCGTTAAGATTAGCGAGCTGGCGGAGAAAATGGGGTTAAAGAACCTGACTCCTGATGTGGATCTTGCAAATAAGCGGATCAATGTTCCGGAAGTAAACCGGCCGGCATTACAGCTTACGGGGTTTTTTGATCATTTTGCGTATGACAGGGTGCAGATCGTCGGATATGTGGAATATACGTATCTGCAGACACTGGAGGAGGACCGGAAGCAGCAGATCTATGATGAACTGCTGTCGCGCCAGGTGCCGTGTATCGTATTCAGCCGGAATCTGGAGCCGGAAGAGGAGCTTCTGGAGCTGGCCCGGAGCAGAGATATTCCTGTCATGCAGACGTCCAGGCAGACCAGTGCGTTTATGGGGGAACTGATCCGCTGGATGAACGTGAAGCTGGCTCCCTGCATTACGATCCACGGTGTGCTGGTGGACGTGTACGGCGTCGGCGTGCTGATCATGGGGGAAAGCGGAATCGGAAAGAGCGAAGCGGCTCTGGAGCTGATCAAGAGGGGGCACCGTCTTGTAACGGATGATGTGGTGGAGATCCGGAAGGTCAGTGACGACACACTGGTCGGCTCGGCGCCGGATATCACGAAGCATTTTATCGAGCTTCGGGGAATCGGGATCGTGGATGTGAAGTCCATGTTCGGTGTGCAGTGTGTCCGTGAGACGCAGAATATCGATCTGGTGATCACATTGGAGGAGTGGAACCGCGATAAGGAATACGACCGTCTGGGGCTGGAAGAGAACTATACGGAATTTTTAGGGAATAAGGTGGTCTGTCACAGCATCCCAATCCGTCCGGGACGGAATCTTCCGATCATCATGGAATCTGCGGCTGTCAACCACAGGCAGAAGAAGATGGGCTACAACGCGGCTCAGGAGCTGTACAAGCGGGTACAGGAGAATCTTGTGAAAAAGGGATAGGAGATCGTGTCATGAAGTATTGTTATGGAGTAGATATCGGCGGAACAACGGTAAAGATGGGGTTATTTGAGGAGAACGGTAATATCCTGGACAAGTGGGAGATCGTAACCCGGGTCGAGGATGAGGGGAAGGAGATCCTGCCGGATATTGCAGTCTCCATTCTGGAGAAGACGAAGGAGCACGGACTGGAAAAAACGGACATTATCGGGATCGGAGTGGGGGTTCCCGCACCGGTGACGGCAGACGGCATTGTCAACGGAAGCGCCAACCTGGGATGGACCTACAAGGAGGTCAAGCGGGAGCTGGAAGAGCTGACCGGCATCACCTCTGTCATCGGCAATGACGCCAATGTGGCCGCGCTCGGCGAGATGTGGAAGGGCGGCGGAGCCGGACAGAAGAACATGGTGATGATCACCCTGGGCACCGGAGTCGGCGGCGGCGTGATCATCAATGGAAAGGTGATCACAGGAGAACACGGCGCAGGCGGCGAGGTGGGCCATCTCTGTGTGAATTACGATGAACCGGATACCTGCGGCTGCGGAAACCACGGATGCCTGGAGCAGTATGCGTCCGCCACCGGGATCGTACGGCTGGCGAAGAAACGTCTGGAGTGGGATACCCGGGAAACGGCATTGAAGAAAGAGAGCGTTACGGCAAAGGACGTATTCGATGCGGTAAAGGCAGGAGACACGGTGGCTATCGATGTGGCGGAGGAATTTGGAAAATATCTGGCCAGCGGCCTGGTCAACCTGGCCGTGATCGCGGATCCGGCCGTGATCGTGATCGGCGGCGGAGTATCCAAGGCAGGAGAGATCCTGATTCCGTTTATCGAAAAGCCCTACAGGGAAAAAGCGTTCTTTGCAAACCGGAAAATCGAATTTAAGCTGGCGACACTGGGCAACGATGCCGGGATCTGCGGATCGGCAAAGATGATGCTGGATGCCTGAGAAGGAAAATGTAGCAGATGTGCTTCGGCGCAGGTGTGCGTCAGAACGTATACTTTTTATTCATACAAAAGACCTGTCGATGACAGGTTTTTTGTATGAATTCGAAAGATTTTCTTAAATTTCCTGATATATATGAACTTTTTGTTTTTTTTCTTTATTTAGAAAAACAAATTTGGTATAATATGTATTGCGCCAAAGCGCAAGCAGGTCATCAATTTTCTGGCGAAAATTGGTGACAAATATAATAAAAATCATGTATAAAGGAGGGCAGGATTCATGAATTACGGAAAAGAACATCTGGAGAAACGAAAAAAAGAGATCTCCTCGAAAAAAAATATGCAGAAAAAGCGGGTGGGAGTCCGTTTTTTCAAGGCCCTGATCATCTGTGTCCTTCTGACTGCGGTGGTTGGTGTCGGAGGTGTGGGTTATTTTGTAAAGAAGATCCTTGACAACAGCCCGACCGTGACTCCTTCCCAGGTCAAGCCAACAGGCTATATATCGGTGGTTCGCGCGAAGGACGGGACGCAGACGGAAGAATTTTTACGGGCCGGCTCCAACCGTGTTTATAAATCAATCGAAGAGATTCCGGATTATCTGGGCAAAGCATTCGTCGCTATTGAGGACGAGCGTTTTTACCAGCATAACGGGATCGACCTTCAGGGTATCATCCGAGCCGGGGTAAAGGGAATCACATCAGGTAATTTTGATGAGGGAGCCAGTACCCTGACCCAGCAGCTGATCAAAAATAATGTATTTATCAACTTCATGGATGAAAAGACATTTTATGACAGGCTGGAGCGAAAGATCCAGGAGCAGTTCCTTGCCATAGAGATCGAGAAGCAGATGTCCAAGGATGAGATCCTGGAAGCCTATATGAATACCATCAATCTGGGGCAGAGCTGCCTCGGAGTGCAGAGCGCGGCGGAGCGGTATTTCGGCAAGGACGTGTCGGAGCTGACGCTTTCGGAGAGCGCTCTGATCGCGGGGATCACCCAAAGCCCGTCCGGGTATGACCCGATCCTCCACCCGGAAGCCAATCGGGGACGTCGGGAGGACGTGCTGGATCATATGCTGGATCAGGATTATATTTCCCAGGCGGCCTATGACGAGGCGATGGCCGATACGGACGCGGTCTATGAGCGGATTGTCCAGACACCGCCGGTGCAGAATACAACGCCCTATTCCTACTTTAACGATCAGCTCTACGCGCAACTGATCCAGGATCTTCAGGAGCGGAAGGGCTATACGGAGGCGCAGGCCCAGACCACGGTTCTCAGTGGCGGCCTGGATATCACGTCTACCCAGGATCTTCGGATCCAGGCAATCTGCGACGAGGAGGTTGCCAACAGTGCGGTTTATCCCCCGGGGACAGAGTACGGCCTGGATTTTGCGCTGACGATTTACCGGGAAAACGGAGAGATTGAGAATTATAGCAAGGAGATGCTGGAAGAGTATGTGAAAGGCGCGTGGGGACGGGAGTACGCATTGCTGTTCTCCTCGCCGGAGGAGGCGGAGCAGGCGATCAACGAGTACAAATCCACGCTGGGGATCACGGAAGCGGATACCGTAGAAGAGTGGAGGGATATCACACCTCAGCCCCAGACCTCGGTCGTGCTCATGGACCAGCATTCCGGAGAGGTTCTGGCTGTGGTCGGCGGAAGAGGACAGAAGACGGCCAGCCTTTCTTTGAACCGGGCGACGGATTCCACCCGGCAGCCGGGATCCTGCTTTAAGCCATTGTCTGCCTATGCGCCGGCCATCGACGCGGCGGGATATACACTGGCGACTCCGATTCCGGATAAGGGGCCTTTCCAATATCCTAACGATCCGAACAAGAAGGCGAACAACTGGGACGGCATTTATCTGGGCAGCGCGACGGTGCGCTACGCCATCCTGCATTCCATGAACGTATGTGCCTTGGAGACCCTGCAGGCGATCACTCCTCAGCTGGGCTATGATTATCTGATCAATTTCGGATTTACTACGATCGTGAATTATGATAATCCGGCGTATCCGGACTATACCGATGTCCAGCTTCCAACCGCCCTCGGCGGTCTGACCCTGGGTGTTACAAATCTGGAGCTGACGGCAGCCTATGCGACCATTGCCAACAACGGAACGTATATCAAACCGGTCCTGTACAGCAAGGTTCTGGATCATGACGGCAATGTACTGCTGGATAACGAGATCAAGGACAGCCATCAGGTGCTTAAGGATACGACGGCCGCGCTGCTGACAAGCGCCATGCAGGATGTGGTCACCAGAGGTACCGGTACGGCGGCGCAGATGTACAACATGCCGGTATCAGGCAAGACCGGTACGTCAGAGTACAGCCGCGACCTGTGGTTTTCCGCATATACGCCGTACTTTACGGCTTCCGTATGGGGCGGATACGACTGCGGCAAGCCGATGGAAAATATCTATAACCAGGTATGGCATGAAGTGCTCTGGAAAAACATCATGAATCGGGTGCACGAAGGCCTGCAGCGTCAGGAATTTACCATGCCGCCGACCATCCAGCAGAAAACGATCTGTCAGCAGACAGGCTTTCTGGCGACCAGCAGTTGTCCGGCCTTAACGGAATATTTTGCGGAAAATGCGCCTACGGTGAGCTGCTCCGGACATTACCGGGCTCCTGTGGTGGAAGAAAAGGAAGACGATGATAAGGAGGGTGACGGGGATTCAACCACCTCCGAAAGCGGTTCTTCGTCTGACGGTGAGGGTGGAAGTACCGGCGGTACAACCGGAGGAAGCTCTTCGGGCGGAACCACTTCCGGCGGAACCACATCGGGATCCTCCGGAGGATCTGACAGCTCTACAACGGAATAAACAGAGAGGAAAAAGGCATAGTCAGAGATGCATCCGGGCTGCGATCCGCGGACGGTCAGGCCGCGGATCGCGGCACCTCTGGCTATGTCTTTTATGAAGCACTGCCGTAATGCCTGACACAGATACATGATGCTGAAAACACAAGGAGGAAGAGAGTATGAGCTTTATAATGGAAAAGAAACTGCCGACCCCGAAGGAGATCAAGGAACTGTATCCGATGTCTGCGGAGGTGGCAAAATGTAAGGAGGAGAAGGACAAGGAGCTGCAGGATGCCATCAGTGGAAGAAGCGACCGTTTTATTGTCATCATCGGACCGTGTTCGGCGGACAATGAGGAGGCTGTATGCGATTATATCAGTCGTCTGGTGCGGGTCCAGGAGGCCGTCATGGAGAAAGTGATCATTGTACCGAGGGTTTATACCAATAAGCCGCGGACTACGGGGGAAGGATATAAGGGGATGTTCCACCAGCCGGATCCGGAGAAGGCGCCGAACCTTCTGGCAGGCCTGGTTGCGATCCGCCATCTGCATATGCGGGTGCTGGAGCAGTTCCGGCTTCCGGTCGCGGACGAGATGCTCTACTCGGAGAATTACCGTTATCTGTCCGATATCTTATCCTATGTGGCTGTGGGCGCGCGCTCTGTGGAGGACCAGCAACACCGCCTGGTATCCAGCGGGATCGAGGTTCCGGTGGGGATGAAGAACCCTACCAGCGGAGATTTTTCTGTGATGCTCAATTCGGTTGTGGCGGCGCAGCACGGCCATAATTTCCTGTACCGCGGGTGGGACGCGACCACAAGCGGAAACCCGTACGCCCATGTGATCCTGCGGGGCGGCGTCAACCAGTATGGGCGTACACTGCCCAACTACCACTATGAAGACCTGATGCGGCTGTGGGAGATGTACCAGGAAAGGAAGCTGGCGAACCCGGCCTGCATCATTGATGCCAACCATTCCAATTCCGGAAAGAGGTATAAGGAGCAGATTCGGATCGTGAAGGAGGTACTGCACAGTCGTGCGCACTCACGGGAGATCCGCAGGCTGGTAAAGGGCGTGATGATCGAAAGCTATCTCGAGGAAGGCCGCCAGGACATTGGCTGCGGCAATCACGTTTACGGCAGGTCCATCACGGATCCCTGCCTTGGATGGGAGGACTCGGAGCGGCTGCTGTATGAGATTGCGGAGAGGTGTTAGGAGTTGTCGAAAAATGCCGCGGTTGTTTATGCGGCAGGCCCACAGACAGGAAGGCAGGTTTGAGAGAGATGGATTACCGTACCGTGTATGAATGTGGAAAAGGGGAGATCGTAGAAAAAAAATCTCGTTTTATCGGGGAGGTGTTTCCGGTGGAAACGGAAGAGGAGGCGGCGGAGATTCTGGGGAATATTAAGAAACAGTACTGGGACGCGCGCCATCACTGCTGGGCATACGTGATCGGAGAGGAACAGGTCCAGGAACGGTTCAGTGACGATGGGGAACCGGGAGGGACAGCCGGGAAACCGATCCTGGAGGTGATCCGGGGGCATGGCCTGAAAAATGTCCTTGTGGTGGTGACCCGATATTTCGGCGGAACCCTGCTTGGAACCGGCGGTCTGGTGCGTGCCTATACCCAGTCGGCTCAGGCGGGGATTGCCGAAAGTACGCTGATTACGAAGATAGACGGGTATGAATTGAAGATCGAGACGGATTATTCCGGGCTGGGAAAGCTGCAGTACCTTCTGGCTCAGCGCGGCCTTCCCACGGTTGACGCGGATTACGCGGAGACGGTGACTCTTTCCACTCTGGTTGCGGCTGGAGAAGAGAAGGCGTTTATAAAGGCAGTCACGGAAGCGACCAATGCCCAGGCTGCTGTACGGCGGGAACGGGCTTGCAGGTTCGCTTATCAGGAAGGCGAGGCGGTGATATTTTAAGGCACAGCAGACCCCAGACACGCCCGCTGCGCAGATGATCCTCTGCATACGCGGCTTTTCTCTGAGGTTCCTGTTGTGCCCAACACTCGTATAAAAAAGCCCCCAGCAAGTGATGAGCTTGCTGGGGGCTGTTTTTTAGTGTGCCGCGGTTCTTAATGGAATTCAGGCTCAATCAGGCCGAAGGCTCCGTCTTTTCTCTTATAGACTACATTGACCTCGTCAGTCTCCGCGTTGCTGAATACGAAGAAATTATGTCCGAGCAGTTCCATCTGGATACAGGCATCCTCGGGGAACATAGGCTTGATCCCGAACTTCTTGGTACGGACGATCCGGATCTCGCCGTCTTCTTCGGAGTCTTCCTCGGACTCGAAAAATTCCTTTTTAAAATTACTTGGAGAGGCTGCAGCGGTGGGATGTCCCTGGCTGCGCGCGACCAGCTTGTTTTTATATTTACGGAGCTGACGCTCAATCACCTCTTCTACCAGGTCAATGGATACGTACATGTCATTGCTTGTCTGCTCGGAACGAATGATATTGCCCTTCACGGGGATCGTGACCTCGATCTTCTGCCGTTCCTTCTCCACACTGAGCGTTACGATGATTTCGGTTTCAGGAGTGAAATACCTTTCCAGTTTTGCGAGTTTTTGTTCAATTGTGCTTTTCAGTCCGGGTGTTACTTCGATGTTTTTTCCACTGATAATAAATTTCATGCAGATCAACTCCTTTACTCATATTAGACTTGTCACTATTATAACATGAAAAGGAGTTAATGTATAGAACGAATCACTTCAATTCTTGTAATTTTCCCATCCGTGATCTTGGCAATGCGCAGGGCACAGTCCGGGAAGTAGATGCATGCGCCGACCCCCGGATAAGTATCCTCTTCCTGCAGCTTTTTCAGGAGGATATCCCGCAGCGTCTCATTCTCCTCATAGGGAAGGTTGAGATGGATGAGTCGGTTGACGCTTCGCACTTTCTGGCTGGCACGGAAGAGAATCTTGTCGGACTCGTCAAAAGTCACGAACAGGAACTTGCGGGTGGCAAACAGGATGGCGATGGAGACCACGCCGATCAGGCTGTTGATCGGGGAGGAATGGTCGATGATAATCTGCCTTGCGATGGCAAAAAGCAGAACCTCATACATGGTCTGCGGGGAATGGAAATAGAGCATGCGCACCATCTCGATCCCGATGGCCAGGTTAAAGCAGGTGGTCAGCAGATCGTCATAGTTCGGATATTTGTTAAAATCCGACAGATTGCCGAAGGTCAGGATCAGCCGGACAGTCATGATCAGGATACCGGCTGCCAGGAGCAGTGCGATGACGTACTCCAGAAGATTGGTCAGACGCTTTAAAAATAAAGTCATATATTCTTTCATTGTCCGGCTGCCTCCTTTGCGGATCTTGTTTTCTGCTCCGGCCGCGGAGCAGATTCGTTATTTCGGATTATTCTGATTGCTGCGCTTGCGCAGTCTGGAATCCAGGATCTTTTTCCGGATGCGCAGGGACTTCGGAGTGACCTCCAGAAGCTCGTCCGTGTCAATAAAATCCAGCGCCTGCTCCAGACTCAGGATATGAGGCGGGGTCAGACGAAGGGCTTCATCCGCGCTGGACGACCGGGTGTTGGTCAGGTGCTTGGTCTTGCAGACATTCAGCTCGATATCGTCCGTTTTCGCGTTCTGCCCCACCACCATGCCGGAATAGACCTTTTCGCCGGGGCCGATGAACAGGGTGCCCCGCTCCTGGGCGCTGTATAGTCCGTAAGTGACGGACTCGCCGGTCTCAAACGCGATCAGGGAACCCTGCTTCCGGTACTGAATGTCTCCTTTGTATGGAGCATAGCCGTCAAAGCTGGTGTTCAGGATCCCATTTCCCTTGGTATCGGTCAGAAATTCGCCTCGGTATCCGATCAGCCCCCGGGCCGGGATGGAAAATTCCAGACGGGTATATCCGCTGCCGATGCTGTTCATGCCCTGCAGCTCCCCTTTCCGCTGGCTGAGCTTGTCAATGACGGTGCCGGTAAATTCGTCGGGGACATCTACGAACGCGGCTTCCATGGGCTCCAGTTTTTTCCCGTTTTCATCGGTCTTGTACAGCACCTCGGCCTTGCTGACCGCAAATTCATAGCCCTCCCGGCGCATATTCTCGATCAGTACGGACAGATGGAGTTCCCCGCGTCCGGAAACCTTATAGTTGTCCGCGTTTTCCGTCTCCTCCACCCGGAGGCTGACATCGGTGTTCAACTCCCGGAACAGACGGTCGCGGATATGCCGGGAGGTGACATACTTGCCCTCCTGTCCGGCGAAGGGACTGTCGTTGACGATGAACTGCATGGAGATCGTAGGCTCGGAAATCTTCTGGAACGGGATGGGGGTCGGATTCTCGGGGGAGCACAGGGTATCTCCGATGGAAATGTCGGAGATACCGGAGATGGCAACGATGGAACCGATGCCTGCTTCCTTTACATCTACCTTATTCAATCCGTCAAATTCATAGAGCTTGCTGATCTTGACCTTCTGCTGTTTGTCCGGGTCATGGTGGTTCATCAGGAGCACCTCCTGATTCACGGAGATGGTACCGTTATCCACCTTGCCCACGCCGATGCGGCCCACGTATTCATTGTAGTCGATGGTGCTGATCAGGACCTGGGTGGGCGCGTCGGGATCCCCCTCCGGAGCCGGGATATAATTCAGGATCGTCTCGAACAGTGGTTCCATGTTCTTTTCCTCGTCCGTCAGATCCAGCACGGCCACACCTGCCTTTGCGGACGCATAGACAAAGGGGCATTCCAGCTGTTCGTCGGAGGCGTCCAGATCCATGAACAGCTCCAGCACTTCATCGATCACCTCATCCGGGCGAGCTTCGGGACGGTCAATCTTGTTGATGCACACGATGACCGGAAGATCCAGCTCCAGTGCCTTGCGCAGTACGAATTTGGTCTGTGGCATGGCGCCCTCGAAGGCATCCACTACAAGGACGACACCGTTGACCATCTTGAGCACACGCTCCACCTCGCCGCCGAAATCCGCGTGTCCCGGGGTATCGATGATATTGATCTTGGTGCCCTTGTAGAATACGGCAGTGTTCTTGGACAGGATCGTGATGCCGCGTTCCCGCTCGATATCGTTGGAATCCATGACACGCTCCGCCACTTCCTGATTTTCACGGAATACGCCGCTCTGCTTTAAAAGCTCATCTACCAGGGTCGTCTTGCCGTGGTCTACATGAGCGATGATCGCAATATTTCTTACATCTTCTCGTTTGGTCTTCATGATGTGATACCTCTTTCTAATATCAATAAAGTATAAAATAACTGCTGCATATTTACAGCGTACTCATTCTATCATAAAATATAGAGGAAAAAAAGAGGAAAATTGTCGAGAGAAAATGTCGAACGATTTAGGGGGGATTTTTGTTCTATCCGGAGACAGCCCGACATAAAATTAGTAGTGACTCAAAAATACCGCACAGAGGAAGGGAGACCTATAAATTATGTCAGATAAGATTATTGAAAACAACCAGGTAACGATCATGGGTGAGGTGGCGTCCGGATTTACATACAGCCATGAAGTCTTCGGAGAAGGCTTTTATATGGTAGACGTGCTGGTACGTCGGCTGAGCAATTCCGAGGACCGGATCCCGCTGATGATCTCAGAACGGCTGATTGACGTGACACAGGATTACACCGGAGAATTTATCATGGTATCCGGACAGTTCCGATCCTACAACAGGCATGAGGAGCAGAAGAACCGCCTTGTACTGTCCGTGTTTGTACGGGAAGCAGAATTTATCGAGGAGGAGCTGGACGGGGCAAAGACCAACCATATCCTTCTGGAGGGCTACATCTGCAAAAAGCCCATTTATCGGAAGACACCGCTTGGGAGGGAGATCGCGGATCTGCTTCTGGCAGTGAACCGCCCCTATGGAAAATCAGATTATATCCCCTGTATCTGCTGGGGCAGGAACGCGCGCTACGCGTCCGGCTTCGAGGTGGGGGAGCATGTCCGGATATTGGGCAGGATCCAGAGCCGGGATTATGTGAAAAAAATATCAGAAACAGAGACAGAGACGCGGACGGCATACGAGGTATCCGTCAGCAAGCTGGAATGCCCGGAGGAGGATTAGAAGAGAGCAATATAGAATCGTTTAAAATAGCAGTCCTATGAAAAGTGAAAAGTTTGTTAAAGGGATATCATTTATTGAGGAATCTTCTCAAATGTGATATCCTTTATTTATGTCTGAGACCTTTTGGGTTACTATTCGCGGCCGGTCAGGCCGTGAATTGAGACTTTTTTCGGGCGGCAGGCTCATATCATAGACGAGGAGGAGAACAACATGATAAATGTTTTGATGCATGGATGCAATGGGAGGATGGGACAGATGATCACCGGCCTGGTGAAGGAGGATCCGGGAATCTCAATCGCGGCGGGAGTAGACACCTATCAGGAGGTGCAGAATCCCTATCCGGTCTTTGACACGATCGCAAAATGCGATGTCAGCGCGGATGTGGTGATTGACTTCTCTACGGCATCCGCGCTGGAGGACGTTCTGACATACTGTGTGGAAAAGCAGGTCCCGGCGGTGCTCTGTTCCACAGGCTATTCGGAGGAGCAGCTGAAAAAAATTGCCGAGGCATCGGAAAAAACGGCGGTCCTGAAGTCCGCGAATATGTCTATGGGGATCAATCTGCTGCTGAAGCTTCTGAAGGACGCGGCAAAGGTGCTTGCCCCGGCAGGATATGACATGGAGCTGGTGGAACGCCATCATAACCAGAAGCTGGACGCCCCCAGCGGTACGGCGCTGGCGCTGGCGGATTCCATCAACGAAGCGCTGAACGGAGAATATCACTATGTATATGACAGAAGCCAGGCGCGTCAGAAGAGAGACGGGAAGGAGATCGGGATTTCCGCGGTCCGCGGCGGGACGATCGTGGGAGAGCATGAAGTGATCTTTGCAGGTGTGGACGAGGTGATCGAGTTTAAGCATACCGCGTTTTCCAGAAGCGTTTTCGGCAAAGGAGCCGTGGAGGCTGCGAAATTCCTGGCGGGAAAGCCGGCAGGGATGTATGATATGAGCGACGTGATTCAGCTTTAGGAGGGGCGGAACTATATTCCATAGGACGCAAATGAGGGACGTTTGAATGAAGAATTTAGAGACAAGATATCTGGAACGGCTGTCGGATTTGTACCCAACGATCGCGGCGGCGTCTACGGAGATCATTAATTTACAGGCGATTTTAAATCTGCCGAAGGGGACGGAGCATTTTATTACGGATATGCACGGCGAGTACGAGGCATTTGCCCATGTGCTGAAGAACGGTTCCGGGTCTGTGCGCCGCAAGATTGATGAGGTCTTCGGCAATACATTGAGTACAAAGGAAAAACGGTCTCTGGCGACGCTGATCTATTATCCGAGGGAGAAGATGCGGATCGTAAGGAAGACAGAGGATAATATGGAGGACTGGTACAAGGTCAACCTGTACCGCTTGATCGAGGTGAGCAAGCGGGCGGCGAGCAAGTATACCCGCTCCAAGGTGCGCAAAGCCCTGCCGAAGGATTTTGCCTATGTCATTGAGGAGCTGATCACGGAGAAGGCGGAGGTCAACGATAAGGAATCCTACTACAATGAGATCATCATGACGATCATCCGGATCGGCAGGGCGGAAGGGTTTATTGCGGCGATCTCCTCCTTGATCCAGCGTCTGGTCGTGGATCACCTTCATATTGTGGGAGATATCTATGACCGGGGACCGGGACCGCATATCATCATGGACAAGCTGATGAACTACCATTCCCTGGATATTCAGTGGGGGAATCATGATGTGCTGTGGATGGGGGCCGCGGCGGGGCAGCGGGGCTGTATTGCCAATGCCATCCGGATCTGCGCGCGCTATGGAAATCTGGATATCCTGGAGGACGGGTACGGCATCAATCTCCTGCCGCTGGCGTCTTTTGCCATGCGTGTCTATGAGACGGATCCCTGTACCTGCTTTACCCTGAAAGGACAGGACAATACGATCAGCAAAGCGGAGATGGAGATGAACCTGCGGATCCATAAGGCAATCTCCGTGATCCAGTTTAAGATGGAGGGACAGATCGTCCAGCGGCAGAAGGGATTTCACATGGAGGACCGGGCACTGCTCCACAGGATTGATTACGAGAAAGGAACCATTACCCTGAATGGAAAGGAATATGCTATGCTGGATATGAATTTCCCGACCATTGACCCGAAGGATCCGTATGCGCTGTCCGGGGAGGAAGAGGAAGTGATGGAACGCCTGGAACGCGCGTTTCTGGGCTGCGAGAAGCTGCAGGAGCATATGCGGCTTTTGCTGACGAAGGGAAACCTCTACATGGTGCACAACAACAACCTGCTGTATCACGGATGCGTGCCGCTGAATGAGGACGGGAGCCTGCGGGAGGTGAGCCTTTTCGGACATACCTTCAAGGGGCGTTCCCTGTATGACGCGCTGGACCGCTATGTGCGCAAGGGCTTCTTTGCTCTGGACGAGCAGGACCGGGAAAACGGAAAGGACATCATGTGGTATATCTGGCTGAGCCCGGATTCCCCGCTGTTCGGCAAGGACAAGATGGCTACCTTCGAGCGGTATTTCCTGGCGGAGAAGGAGACCCATGTGGAAAAGAAAAACCCATATTATAAGCTTCTCGAAAAGGAGGACGTGATCGACAATGTGATGCGGGAATTCGGTCTGTCGCCGGAGAGCGCTTACATCGTCAACGGCCATGTTCCGGTGAAGCGTAAAAATGGAGAAAGCCCGGTCAAATGCAACGGCAAAGTGATGGTCATTGACGGAGGATTTTCCAAGGCATACCAGAAGGAGACCGGGATCGCAGGCTATACTCTGATCTATAATTCCTACGGGCTTCGCCTGGTGGCGCATGAGCCTTTCGAATCTACAGAGGCGGCTATTGAGCGGGAAAGCGATATCCACTCCGAGAGCGTGATCATCAAGCGGGTGATGGAACGGCGGCTGGTGGGTGATACGGACGCAGGCATGGACCTGAGAGAGCGGATCTCGGATCTGGAAGCGCTGCTCGCGGCGTACCGGAGCGGTGAGATCAAGGAGAAGCGTTAAAAAGTGATGGCTGAGTATGCCCAAGGGCATCCCATCATGGCCAGGCGGCCATTTCATAAGGTATAGTTTTTTGTATCTTTGGAAAATATTTTTAGAAAAAATTTCCATACATAGTATCCGGAACTTTGCGGATATTACATGTATGAAAAAATATTTTTTGAAAGGGAGAAAAAACTATGAAAAGATATAAGAAGCTTCTATTATTAATGGTATGTACCGGTGTGATCGGGAGTATGACTGCCTGCGGCAGGAACAATGATACCAATGGCGCGGACCAGACAGACACGGAGAATGTGGACCGGAACGACAATATGAATGATGCTACCGGCGGGAACAGCAGCACCAACAAAAACAATACCACCAACGGGACCAACAAGAACAACGGGACCGATAAGAACAACACGACGAATGGAACCAACAAGAACAATACGACCAATGGAACCGACGGGAATAACGGAACCACCAACAATAACGGAACCACCGACAGAAATGAAGGGGACGGCGTGATCGGGGATGCGATAGATGATGTAAGGGACGGCATTGATGATGTGGCAGATGACGTCAATAACAGATAGTTACAGGAACCGTCTGATCAAGGTTTGACGCGTAACAACTGACAGCAGCTATACTGAGCGGCAGATTTCATCAGCCGTGAGGATAGTACAAAGGCAGGGGAGCCGGGGATGCAGTACGGCTCCTTTTTCCATATTTCAGGATCCGCCTTATATTTTCATGCGACATCATATTTGTAATCTTCGATCTGAATAAAGGGAGTTCCATGTAAACGGTGCGGTGAGACAGAGAGGGACAGGAGCGGAAAAATGAGGTTCAGACCTTGTATTGATATACATAACGGAAAAGTAAAACAGATCGTAGGAGGAAGCCTCAAGGATCAGGGAGACCAGGCAAAGACCAATTTTGCTTCGGAGCTGGACGCGGCTTATTATGCGAAGCTGTACAGAAAGGACGGGCTCGCGGGCGGGCACATGATCCTTCTGAATGGTCAGGATTCCCCCTACTATGAGGCAGACAGGAGGCAGGCATTTTCCGCGCTGTGGGAATATCCCGGGGGCCTGCAGATCGGAGGAGGGATCACAGCGGACAATGCGGGTGATTTTCTCGAAGCAGGCGCCAGCCACGTGATCGTGACCTCCTATGTATTTCAAAACGGAGTGTTTCAGAGGGAAAATCTGGAAAAGCTGAAGCGCGCGGTGGGACGGGAGCATATCGTCCTGGACTTAAGCTGCCGGAAGCGGGACGGGGCATACTATATTGTGACGGATCGCTGGCAGACCTTTACGGAGGTAAAGCTGGAGCGGGGAACATTGGAAGCACTGGCGGGAGAGTGTGATGAATTTTTGATCCACGGGGTCGATGTGGAGGGCAAGTCCTCGGGAGTGGAGGAAGAGCTGGTACGGCTGCTGGCAGAATGGAACGGTGCGGAGATGACCTATGCAGGGGGCATCGGAAGTATGGAGGAACTGGAGCATTTCCGCGGGATCAGCGGCGGGAGGCTGGACTTTACCATCGGGAGCGCGCTGGATCTGTTCGGTGGAAATATCCCCTACCGGGAGCTTTGCAGAATGAAAACAACTTGAAAATCCACAGGATTTGATATAAGATAAGTCCAGCGGTTTTTTTCAAATTTCCCCTGGAGTTTGTTAATAAACTATGAATCTGTTGAATTTGAGAGAAGTTAGTGTTAAAATACAATCTGAATAAACATAAGAAGGAGTTAATTGCAGATTATGGGCTTGATAGAGAAAATATTTGGTACGCACAGCGAAAACGAACTGAAGCGTATTTACCCGATCGTAGACCGGATCGAGGCATTGGAGCCTGAGATGCAGGCGCTCAGTGATGAGGAGCTCAAGGGCAAGACCCGGGAGTTCCGGGCGCGGCTGGAGGAAGGCGAGACCCTGGATGACCTTCTGCCGGAGGCATTTGCGGCTGTCAGGGAAGCGGCGGTCAGAAGCTTAGGCATGCGGCATTACCGGGTTCAGCTGATCGGCGGTGTGATCCTGCATCAGGGCAGGATCGCGGAGATGAGGACCGGAGAAGGTAAGACGCTGGTATCTACGCTGCCGGCATATCTGAACGCGCTGCCGGGAGAAGGCGTCCACATTGTCACGGTCAATGACTATCTGGCAAAGCGTGATGCGGAGTGGATGGGCAAGGTACATGAATTCCTGGGACTGACAGTGGGCGTCGTGCTCAACAGCATGGACAATGACGAGCGCCGTAAGCAGTATAACTGTGATATCACCTATGTGACCAACAATGAACTGGGATTTGATTATCTCCGCGACAACATGGTCATCTACAAGGAGCAGCTGGTGCAGCGGGGACTCCATTACGCGATCATCGACGAGGTGGACTCGGTCCTGATTGACGAGGCAAGGACGCCGCTGATCATTTCCGGACAGAGCGGCAAGTCTACAAAGCTCTATGAAGCCTGCGATATCCTGGCAAGACAGCTGGAGCGGGGCGAGGCCAGCGGCGAATTTTCCAAGATGAATGCCATCATGGGAGAGGAGATCGAAGAGACCGGAGATTACATTGTCAATGAAAAGGAAAAGTCTGTCAACCTGACCGAGGACGGTGTGAAGAAGGTGGAGAAGTTCTTCCATCTGGAAAACCTGGCCGATCCGGAGAACTTAGAGGTTCAGCACAACATCATCCTTGCGCTGCGGGCGCACAATTTGATGTTCCGCGACCAGGATTATGTGGTGACCCCGGAAGGAGAGGTGGTCATCGTTGACGAATTTACCGGACGTATCATGCCGGGACGACGCTATTCGGACGGACTCCATCAGGCCATTGAAGCGAAGGAGCATGTGAAGGTTAGGCGGGAGAGCAAGACCCTGGCCACCATTACCTTTCAGAACCTGTTCAATAAATTCGAGAAGAAAAGCGGTATGACCGGTACCGCGCTGACAGAGGAAAAGGAATTCCGGGATATTTACGGGATGGACGTCGTGGAGATCCCCACCAACCTTCCGGTTCAGAGGAAGGATTTGGACGACGCGGTCTATAAGACGAAGGAAGGAAAGTACCGGGCAGTCGTGGAAGCGGTCAAGGAAGCCCATGCCACAGGACAGCCGGTTCTGGTGGGTACCATTACCATCGAGGTATCGGAGCTTTTGAGCAAAATGCTGAAAAAGCAGGGAATCCAGCACAATGTCCTGAATGCCAAGTTCCATGAGATGGAAGCGGAGATCGTGGCGGACGCCGGGCTGCACGGGGCTGTGACCATCGCCACCAACATGGCAGGCCGGGGTACGGATATCAAGCTGGACGAGGAGGCCAAGGCAGCCGGCGGATTGAAGATCATCGGTACGGAGCGGCACGAGTCCCGGCGGATCGACAACCAGCTCCGGGGACGTTCCGGACGTCAGGGCGACCCGGGAGAATCCCGCTTTTACATTTCCCTGGAGGATGACCTGCTGCGTCTGTTCGGTTCCGAGAAGCTGATGGGCGTGTTCAATACGCTGGGCGTGGAAGAGGACGAACAGATCGAGCATAAGATGCTTTCCAGCGCCATTGAGAAGGCGCAGAAGAAGATAGAGAGCAACAACTTCGGAATCCGTAAGAACCTGCTGGAATATGATCAGGTCATGAATGAACAGAGGGAGATCATCTACGGGGAACGCCGCCGGGTGCTGGACGGAGAGAGCATGCGGGACACGGTTTACAATATGATCACCGAGTATGTGGAGAATACCGTAGACCGGTATGTATCCGCGGAAGTGGATTCGGAAGAGTGGGACCTGGCCGGACTGGATGTGGCGCTCCATGGGGTAATCCCGCAGCTTGTGCTTCCGCCTGCAAAGGAAGTCGAGGACATGCAGCAGAAGGAGCTGAAGCATCTGCTCAAGGAACGGGCTGTCAAGGCATACGAAGCGAAGGAAGCGGAGTTCCCGGAGCCGGAGCATATCCGGGAATTGGAGCGTGTTGTGCTGCTCAAGGCCATTGACGGAAGATGGATGGACCACATCGACGACATGGATCAGCTTCGTCAGGGAATCGGCCTGCAGGCATACGGCAACCGGGATCCTCTGGTAGAGTACAAGATGATGGGATACGACATGTTCGGCGGCATGACCAATGCCATTGCCGAGATTACCATCCGTACCCTGTTCCACGTGCGGGTAGAGCAGAAGGTGGAGCGGGAGCAGGTTGCCAAGGTGACCGGCACCAACAAGGACGACAGCGCGGCGCGCGCCCCAAAGCGGCGTGACACGAAGAAGGTCTATCCCAACGACCCGTGTCCCTGCGGCAGCGGCAAGAAGTATAAGCAGTGCTGCGGAAGGAAATGATCATATCCAGAACGGCAGCAGACGGGTCTGTGGTCTGCCGCGTGAACAGTCTAAAAAATAAAATTAAAATGAAAGAGGTGATTAAGGTGGTTTTATTAGATGAATTAAAAGCAACTCTGCTTGCATATGAAGAACCGCTGAAAGATTTGAGGGATTCACTTTGACTTAGCGTCAAAGAAGGAAAGAATCGAAGAGCTGGAAAGAAATATTGAAGAACCGGGATTCTGGGATAAGCCGGAGGAATCCCAGCACACGATGAAGGAACTGAAAAGCCTTCAGGATTCGGTCAAACAGATCGAGGGAATGTTTGCGGACCATGAGGATCTGGGGCTTCTGATCGAGATGAGTGAGGAAGAGCCGGATGAGGACACGATCGCGGAGATTCAGGAGGAGCTGGAGCGTTTCAAGGCGGAATTTGAAGAGCTGCGGATCCAGACTCTTCTGACCGGGGAGTACGATAAGAGTAATGCCATCGTGACGCTGCACGCGGGGGCCGGGGGAACCGAGTCCTGCGACTGGACAGGAATGCTTTACCGGATGTACAGCCGGTGGGCGGAGAAAAAAGGCTTTTCGCTGGAAGTTCTGGATTATCTGGAAGGGGATGTGGCCGGGATCAAGGGCGTAACCTTTGAGGTGTCCGGCGAGAATGCCTACGGCTTCCTGCGCTCGGAGAAGGGAGTACACCGCCTGGTGCGGATTTCCCCGTTCAATGCGGCGGGCAAGCGGCAGACGTCCTTTTCTTCCTGCGACGTGATCCCGGATATTGAGGATGACATTGAGATCGACATCAATGATGATGACCTTCGGATTGATACATACCGCTCCAGCGGCGCGGGAGGCCAGCATATCAACAAGACCTCCTCGGCGATCCGGATCACCCATCTTCCTACTGGGATCGTGGTACAGTGTCAGAATGAACGTTCCCAGCACCAGAACAAGGATAAGGCCATGCAGATGCTGAAATCCAAGCTGTATGTGCTGAAACAGCAGGAGCAGGCGGAGAAGATGTCTGATATCCGCGGAGATATCAAGGACATCAATTTCGGAAATCAGATCCGCTCTTACGTGATGCAGCCATACACGATGGTCAAGGACCATCGGACCAATGCGGAGATCAGCAATGTGGGCAGCGTGATGGACGGCAATATTGATCCGTTTATCAATGCCTATCTGAGCGCTTCCGGTAAATAATAGAAAGGAAAGAGAGAAAAAGATGGTAAATATAGCAGTAATGGGGTATGGTACGGTAGGCTCCGGCGTGGTGGAGGTGATCAACACCAACGGGGCGCGTATCAACCAGAGGATCGGCGACGAGCTCCGTATCAAGTATGTGCTGGATCTGCGGGATTTCCCGGGGGATCCGATCCAGGAAAAGATCGTCCATGATTTTGACATCATTGTAAATGATCCGGAGATTCAGATCGTAGTGGAGGTTATGGGCGGGATTGAGCCGGCCTATACCTTTGTGAAAAAATGCCTCCTGGCCGGAAAAAGCGTGGCTACCTCGAACAAGGCGCTGGTTGCCAAGCACGGGGCGGAGCTTTTGTCCATTGCCCGGGAGCGGGACATCAATTTCCTGTTCGAGGCAAGCGTAGGAGGCGGAATCCCGATCATCCGGCCCTTAAATTCCTCCATGACGGCGGACGAGATCGAAGAGATCACCGGTATCCTGAACGGGACTACCAACTATATGATGACGAAAATGTTCTATGAGGGCTCGGATTATGACGATGTGCTCAGAGAAGCACAGGAGAAGGGCTATGCGGAGCGCAATCCGGAAGCGGATGTGGAAGGCTATGACGCCTGCCGTAAGATCGCCATTCTGTCCTCCCTGATCTCCGGGCAGCAGGTAGACTTCGAAGACATTTACACCGAAGGCATCACTCATATCACCAAAGAGGACATGATGTACGCGAAGGCCATGGGGATGACCATCAAGCTGCTGGCAACAAGCAAGCGGCAGGGAGATCTTCTGCAGGCCATGGTTGCGCCGTATCTGCTGAGAAAAGAGCATCCGCTGTACAGTGTCAATGACGTGTTCAACGCGATCTTTGTCCATGGAAATGTCCTCGGAGACGCCATGTTCTACGGCAGCGGAGCCGGCAAGCTTCCCACCGCCAGCGCGGTGGTGGCCGACGTGGTGGACGAGGCAAAGCATCTTCACAGAAATATCATGACCATGTGGAAGAGCGACAAGCTGGAACTGCTTCCCTTTGAAGATACGAGCAAACGGTTCTTTGTCCGGATCTCCGGGGAGCCGGAGGCGTTGAAAGCTCACGTGGAAAGTAAATTTGGACCGGTGGAGATTGTCAGGGCAGACGGCTTGGAAGGGGAATTCGGATTCCTGACCGGCGTGCTGACCGAGCGGGCTTACGAGGAAAATGCAAAAGAGTTCCCGGGGATCCTTCACAGGATCCGTGTGGAAGGGTAGTGGGGTATGATGAAAAAATATGTAATTGTTTTGTGCGACGGGATGGCGGATGAACCGCTGCCGGAGCTGGATGGAAGGACGCCTCTGGAAGCGGCGCGCACGCCCCATATGGACCGGCTGGCGCCCCGCTCCGAGATCGGCATGGCGCGGACGGTGCCGGAGGGGATGTCTCCGGGCAGCGATACGGCCAACCTGTCGGTCATCGGATACGACCCGGTTAAATACTATTCCGGGCGTTCCCCGCTGGAAGCGCTGAGTATCGGGGTGGATATGAAAGAGGATGACGTGTCGTTCCGCTGCAATGTGGTGACACTGTCTGAGGAGGAAGAAAACTACGAGGACCGGCGGATTCTGGATCACAGCGCAGGAGAGATCAGCAGTAAGGACGCGGCAGTCCTGATTGAGGCATTGAAGGAAGGATTGAAGCGGGACGGGTATGAGTTTTATGCGGGAACCAGCTACCGGCATCTGCTGATCTGGAAGCAGGGCAGAGTGGTGGAGCTGACCGCGCCCCATGATATATTGACCCGGCGAATTGGGGAATACCTGCCGGCAGACCCGGTGCTCCGGGAGATGATGGTGAAGAGCTATGACATTCTTTCCAACCATCCCATCAATGTGAAGCGGAAGGAACAGGGACTGAACCCGGCCAACTCCGCCTGGTTCTGGGGAGCCGGCACCCGGCCCGCGCTGACCTCCTTTGAGCAGGAGCATCATCTGAAGGGCGCCATGGTATCCGCTGTGGATCTGCTGAAAGGCATCGCGGTGGGCGCAGGAATGCGCAATATCACCGTGGAAGGCGCCAACGGCGGCCTGGATACGAACTACACGGGCAAGGGACAGGCAGCCATAGACGCGCTCCGGGGGGATATGGATTTTGTGTATATCCATATCGAGGCTCCGGACGAGATGGGACATCAGGGGAGCTTTACGGATAAGATCACGGCGATTGAGCGGATCGATGCGCAGATCATCGGCCCGATCGCGGAAACCCTGGAAGCGGAAGGTATGGACTTCCGCATGCTGGTACTGCCCGATCATCCGACTCCGGTCCGGGTGCGCACCCATGTCGGAGATCCGGTTCCCTATCTGCTGTATGACAGCACGGCGGATCTGGGCGGCAAAGCGGTCCGGTATGATGAAAAGACCGGGCAGGAGAGCGGGATCCTGGTGGAGAAGGGGCATATGCTGATCCGGCATCTGTTTGAGAACGGTGAAAAATAAAAAATCGCAGTTTCCGTCAGGAGACTGCGGTTTTTAAAATGATGGAGGCACAGGGCTTGATTAAGGCAATTCAGGGCAAAGGCAAGGGAAGATACGTTTTGAATGTCTCCAGTGCAGTAAAAAAGGATAAAAATATTATGATCTTAAGCGTCAGCAGAAGAACAGATATCCCCGCCTTCTATGCGGAGTGGTTTTTCCGGCGGATCCGGGAAGGCTTTCTGTATGTCAGAAACCCGATGAATCCCCGTCAGGTGAGCAGGATCGCTCTGTCTCCGGATGTGGTGGACTGCATCGTGTTCTGGAGCAAAAATCCGGCGCCGATGCTGGAAAGACTGGATGAGCTGCGGGAATATCCCTTTTATTTTCAGTTTACGCTGACGGGATATGGAAGGGATATCGAACCGGGGCTTCCGGATAAAAGGAAAGAGCTGATCGGTACATTTCAGAGATTATCTGAAAAAGTGGGGAAGGAGAGAGTCGTCTGGCGGTACGATCCGATCCTGGTAAATGACAGGTATACGATGGAATATCACTTGAAAGCATTTGAAGAGATCGCCGGCTGTCTCAAAGGCTACACGGAAAAGGCGGTCATCAGCTTTGTGGATTTTTATGCGAAAACGCTGCGCAATACAAAGGATCTGCATATAAAGAACCTGAGCAGGGAAGAAATGACGGAAATTGCGAAGGGAATGTCGCAGATTGCAGATTGCTGCGGGCTGGTGATCGAAACCTGTGCGGAGCAGATTGATCTGAAGGATGTGGGAATCCGGCACGGAAGCTGTATTGACAAAAAGCAGATCGAGAAGATTGCGGGATGTTCACTGAGCGCGGAAAAGGACAAAAACCAGCGAGAAGCCTGCGGCTGCTGTGAAAGTATTGATGTGGGAGCCTACAATACCTGCGGAAATGGGTGCCGGTATTGCTATGCGAATTTTAGCGGGGAACAGGTGCGAAAATGCATAGCATGCTATGATGCGGATTCGCCGCTGCTCTGCGGAAGGATTGGCCTGGAGGACCGGGTGACAGACAGGAAAGTGAAATCTTTTCGGAACCCGCAGCTGAGCATTTTCTGACCGTACAGCTGTGTTGGCAGACGTAAGCGTGCGTCAGCAAGGTTTTTGCGAATGAATGAGCAGGGTGGACGTTCTTTAGAGCATCTAACCGTACAGTTGAGTGTTTTCGCAGATGGATGTTGTAATTGACTGGGAGAAGAACGAATGGAAGTGAAATTTTATCCCTTATCGGACGAAGTACGTTCGTCCTGCAGGGAGATGAATAACGGGGAGCCTTTCAGCGGCCCGACAGTGGAAGATTCGGATTTAAAATTCGCCGTCATTATTTCCAGGGCAGATGGAAAATGGGTATTCTGTAAGCACAAAGACAGAAATACATACGAAGTGCCCGGCGGCCACAGAGAAGAACATGAAAGTATCCTGGAAACCGCAAAACGGGAATTATATGAAGAGACAGGTGCTGTAGAATACGACCTCCGTCCTGTCTGCGTTTACTCCGTGATCGGGCGGACACGGGTCAATCAGACGGGGGAAGAGACCTTTGGGATGCTGTACTATGCAGAGATCAGGAAGTTTGAACAGGAACTGCACAGCGAGATAGAAAAGGTGGAGTTCTTTGAAGAGCTGCCGGAGGCGTGGACATATCCTGACATACAGCCGTTGCTGATCCGGGAGCATCTGAGGCGTGAAGCGCTCATAAAATGAAAAGCAGGAATCCCCCTGCCTTGCTGCAAGCAGTACACCAGCAGCAGGGCAGGGGGAAAAATCTTATTTCTTTTTGACAGGGATCCAGATCTCGGTATAATAATTTTCATCATCGGTCCACTTAGGACACTTGTCCGGTGCGTCATACATCTCAACGCAGTATCCTGCAATATGCATCGCTGTGGGAGAGCAAAAAGCGGAAGCAGTGTTGGGGGCAGTCAGAGGGAACTATATTGGAACCTTGATCATGGACGATAAATGTGCCCAAAAAATTTTAAAAACGATCAAGTAGGCAGAGGTGATTTTTCCGGCCTGCGGCCGTACGTCAACGATACGGCCGCAGGCTTGAGGGAAGCTTTACAGATTCCCCTTCAACCCAATCTCCTCCGCCTTTTCCTTCATCCCTTCAATGGTCTCCCGGATCACCTCATCCAGCTCCATCCCCAGCATTTCACAGCCCTTGCGGATGACGTCGCGGTCTACGCCGGCGGCAAAGCGTTTGTCCTTGAATTTTTTCTTTACGGACTTCACCTCCAGATCCAATACGCTTTTGGAGGGACGCATCAGACATGCCGCATTGATCAGGCCGGTCAGCTCATCGATCGTATACAGCACCTTCTCCATCTGGCTTTCCGGCTTTGTGTCCGTACAGATTCCGTATCCGTGGCAGCTCATGGCGCGGATATAGACCTCGTCAATTCCATGCTCACGCATGATCTCTTCGGCCTTTTTGCAATGCTCCTCCGGGAACTGTTCATAATCCAGGTCGTGCAGCAGCCCGGCTACACCCCAGACTTCCTCATCCTCGCCGCTCAGGCGCCCGAAATGGGCCATTACAGCTTCTACGGCCATGGCGTGCTGCTGCAGCGCCGGGGATTTTGTGTAATCCGTCAACAATTTCCATGCGTCTTCTCTTGATAGTTTCTTTTCCATTTTAAAAACCTCCATGTATGTATAATCTGTATCTCTTCATCAGCAGCAAAATCGGGTCTTATGAAATCCGTTTTTGGGAACAATCACACTATCGAAAGATCGTCTGTACCAGAAACATATATATAATCGTCCCGCCTCCGATGCTCAGCAGCGTATTCTTTTTCCATTTATGCAGGCCAACAATGAAAAGAATGGCGGTCAGCTCCGGCAGGGCAAAATGTCCGCCGCCGAACGCATCCTTTAAGCAGTACACCACCAGCAGCCCGATCACCGCATAGGGCAGGACCGTTCCGAGATAGGTAATATAGCGGGGCGGCTCTTTGCCCTCTGGAAATATGAGAAAAGGAAGGAACCGTGTCGTCATGGTTCCCAGCACGACAGCCAGGATCGTGAGAATACTCTGTGCGGTTGTCATGGTGTCTCCTCCTTCTTATGGTACCTTCTGCCAATGGAAAAGCACAGGATAATCAGGGCCATGGCAGGCAGGATAAAGCTCTGGCTTCCGAATACCAGCAGGCAGAGAAGCGAACAGCCCAGGCCGGTGAGGGCCGGGCGGTGATCCTTAGATTCCTCCCACTGGTTGATGAACATGACGACAAACAGCGCCGTCATGACGAACTCGATGCCTGTCGTGTCAAAATGGATAACATAACCTAGAAGGGCTCCCATGGTCGCACCCGCGACCCAGTACATCTGATTCAGAAGTGTCACAAAGAGCATAAACCATCCCCTGTCCACATCCGGAGGCGGCGTCACGGTACAGTTGACCGTAAAGGACTCATCGCACATCCCATAGATCAGATAGGGTTTTTTCCAGCCCGTATTCTTATACTTTTCCAGCATGGAGATCCCGTAAAACAGATGCCTCGCGTTGACCATCAGCGCCAGAAAAAAGGCATGCAGCGGATGAAAAGCGGACAGCAGCAGCCCCACGGTGACAAATTCCATAGAACCGGCAAAGATAAACAGGCTCATGAACATGGGAAAGACAAAGGAAAAGCCCTTGCTCCGCATGAGAAAGCCATAGGACATCCCCAGAAAGAGAAATCCGATGCAGATGGGGATCGTATGAGGCAGGGCAGCTTTGAATGCTTTTGTTTTCATGGATATTCGTTCCTCCTGATCCGCAGTAAGGGACTGCGCGGAGAAATCCTGCAAACGTTTTGCGGATCAATCCGGACAGTTACTAAGAAAGAAACAGGAGCCTTTGCCCCTGTTTCTTCTAGTCGGATCCAATCAATCTCGTATTGAAATTTATAACTGAGGACCAGCAGAAACCAAAGCCTTGCCTGCGTCATTGCCCTCATATTTTGTAAAGTTCTTGATGAATCTCTGCGCCAGATCCTTCGCCTTGGTTTCCCACTCAGCAGCATCGCCGTAAGTATCGCGCGGATCAAGAATACCGGAATCTACGCCCGGAAGCTCTGTCGGAACTTCGAAGTTGAAGTACGGGATCTTCTTTGTCGGTGCTTTCAGGATATCGCCGCTTAAGATCGCGTCGATGATACCGCGGGTATCCTTAATAGTGATACGCTTGCCTGTGCCGTTCCATCCGGTATTTACCAGATATGCCTTTGCGCCGTTTGCTTCCATTCTCTTAACCAGCTCTTCGCCGTACTTGGTCGGATGCAGTTCCAGGAATGCCTGTCCGAAGCATGCGGAGAAGGTCGGTGTCGGCTCTGTGATACCGCGCTCTGTTCCGGCAAGCTTTGCGGTAAAGCCTGACAGGAAGTAGTACTGTGTCTGTTCCGGAGTCAGGATGGATACCGGAGGAAGTACGCCGAACGCGTCTGCGGACAGGAAGATCACTTCCTTCGCTGCAGGAGCCGCGGATACCGGACGCACGATCTTTTCAATGTGGTCGATCGGATAGGATACACGTGTATTCTCTGTCACGCTCTTATCGTTAAAATCAATCTTGCCGTTCTCATCCAGTGTTACGTTCTCAAGCAGAGCGTTGCGCTTGATCGCATTGTAGATATCCGGCTCAGATTCCTTGTCCAGGTTGATGACCTTCGCATAGCAGCCACCTTCGAAGTTGAAGACGCCGTTGTCATCCCAGCCGTGCTCGTCATCACCGATGAGGAGACGCTTCGGGTCTGTGGAAAGCGTTGTCTTGCCGGTTCCGGAAAGACCGAAGAAGATAGCGGTATTCTCGCCGTTCATATCTGTATTTGCGGAGCAGTGCATGGAAGCGATGCCCTTGAGCGGCAGATAGTAGTTCATCATGGAGAACATACCCTTCTTCATCTCTCCGCCGTACCATGTATTCAGGATAACCTGCTCGCGGCTTGTGATATTGAATACTGCTGCTGTCTCAGAATTCAGGCCTAACTCTTTATAATTTTCAACCTTTGCCTTGGAAGCGTTGTAAACAACGAAATCAGGCTCAAAGCTTGCCAGCTCTTCGTCTGTCGGCTGGATGAACATGTTCTTTACAAAATGTGCCTGCCACGCAACTTCCATGATAAAACGGATTGCCATGCGGGTATCAGCGTTCGTTCCGCAGAATGCGTCTACTACAAAGAGTCTCTTATTGGAGAGCTCTTTCAGAGCAAGATCCTTTACAACAGCCCAAGTCTCTTCAGAAGCCGGATGGTTGTCATTTTTGTACTCATCGGAAGTCCACCATACGGTATCCTTTGAATTTTCATCCATAACGATGAACTTATCTTTGGGTGAACGGCCCGTATAGATACCAGTCATTACATTGACTGCACCCAGTTCGCTTACCTGGCCCTTTTCAAAACCTTCCAGATCAGGTCTTGTTTCCTCTTCAAATAACATTTCATATGAAGGATTGTGTACAATTTCTGTAGTTCCGGTAATACCATACTTACTTAAATTGAGTTCTGCCATCTTCATTAAACCTCTCTTCTTCAATATTTGTCCATATATGCAGGATATGTGATGCCCTCTCCTGCGAAACAGACATTGTAACTTCAATATCATATTATACATAATAAAGCGATAAAATCAATAACAATTCTCCAAAATTTTCGAAATACCAGTAGAAAAACACGGTTTGACCGGGAAATAGATTCCTCTTTCAAAACAGATGCAGGTAAGATACAGGATAGACGTAAAATCAGGGCAGGTGATCGAGTCACCGGCCCTGGGGATTCATCTGATGCAATACATATGCGACAAGATGCTGACGCTCCCATTCGGCGCCGCGGTATTCCAATACAAACCGAATCTCCTCATCGGTCAGATAGAGGATGTCATTCGTGCCGCTGCGATAGGAGATATGATAGGAAGCTATGGATTCCTTAAACTCATCCTCGGAGAACGGCGTGCGTACCAGCTGGTCCAGCGTGATGGAATAGACCTCGCACAGCTTGGTCAGCAGATCCAGATCCGGATCTCTTTTTGCGGTCTCATAGTTGGAATATGCCTGACGGGAGATGCTGATCCTCTCAGCCAATGCCTGCTGAGTGAATCCATATGCTTCACGATATCTTTTTAAATTGTATGCAAGCTGTATATTCGCCACGATGCACCTCCGTATAGTGGGAAAAAGATTCCCGGAAAATCTGTTGAATGTTGAAAAAGACCATATTTCCTTTCCTGAATTATAGCAATGATTTTCCGATACGGGTTATTATGCAACAGAATGGAGAAAATATTTGAAAAGCATACAAAATAGTATATCTGGGTTTCCGTGTCCGCAAGGCACTGCAGGCGTGCGGTTTATGGGCATTACAGCCGGCTCAGCGTGCTGTTCTGGTATTGCGGGGAGCAGGTGACATCCTCACCGAACCAGCTTGGAGGCCGGAAGGAATTGGCAGCCGCTTCATCCGGAAATTCGACCTCGGCAAAGATCATGCCGTCCAGATAACCGGAGAAAAAGTCCAGCTCGATGTTCAGGCCGCCGTCCAGGGGGATGACATAGCGGTCCTTGGTGATCAGATGTCCGTCTGCTTTTTCGATCAGGTGGGTATATGCCTCGCGGGTAAGCGGTAGATTGTATTCTTCCCGGACCAAAAGGCCCTTTGATTTGTAAGTCAGGTAATAGTCGTCGTTGTCACGCCGGATCCGTACGACCGGTTCGGTGCACAGGTATCCCTGCTCGATCCTGCGGCACGGATAGTCCTTCGGGTCAAAAGGGATCTTCGAGCGTTCGATCAGATATTTGCGTTCGATTTCCATGGATCTCCTCCTTCAGATGCTTTTTGCGTCCCAAAGTCATGCGTTTTATGCAGGCATGAAACGCATGATCTTCTGACGCTTGTATCATATTATGTTACATGTCACACACTGACCAATCACTACGCTGATTGGTCAGGAGGATGCACATAAAAGCTGGGATTCAGGCCGTCCATTGCCGTAGGCAATTTTAAATGACGGCCTGAGTTACAGGGCACGCCTTCAAGGTGTGACCTGTAACCATATCATAATACGACTGAGAAAAAAAGTAAACGCCGATTGCTTTTTTTTGCGCCTTCTGCTACACTGAATATAGTTTTTACCTGGGACAATAAGGGGACGGGATGCAGTGATGAAGACTGCTGCCGGCAGTATAAGCAAGAAAGGAATCGAAGAACGATGGATGAGAACGTTTTTGGCTTTGTCAGTATCATGGCTTTTGGATGTGGGATCTATGGGCTGTATGCCTATATACAGATGCGGAAGAGCGGGAGCATCAATGAAACGCTTCTCCTGGGAAAGAAGTATTCGGAATATATGTGCAGGGATAAAGCCGCATTTGTGAAAAAAGCGCTGCCGGCGGTGCTGGTATTCGGGATCGTGGCAACGGTATATGGGGTGATCGACATGATCCATTGCTTTGTGACGCCCATTCCGGTGCTGGATTATACCGGGCTTGCGGTCTTTCTCGGCGTGCTTGTCTGGTATATGGTTTACACCACAAAATTAAAAAATAAATACTTCTGAAATTGCGATTTTTCAGGCCGGAGACTGCAGAGAGTTCCGGCCTCTTTTATGTAGAAAAACCCGTACTCTTCCAGGTTTGGCCGACAGAGGATCATTCCTCCGGCTCAAAAGCAATTCCTTTCTTGTCAAAAAATCTGGGGACCATGGCGTCCCACTCATGCTCTAAGGATTTATCCATGGAAAATGTTTTCAGAGAGGTTCCGGTGATGCACTGGAGAGCGGTGCCGTCAAACCGGATATTGAGGTACAGTCCCTGCACATCGGATGCCTGATAGTTCAGGCTATTCTGCTCGATCAGCCTTGCAATATTTTCAGGGGACAGACTGAATACGAACCGGAAGCTCAGCGGAGTCCGCTTTCCCTTAATGATCGAAAAGCACAGCTCCCGCAGCTGCTTCCATGAGGAATAACCTCCCTTTGAGCTGCCGCCGGCGTTTTCGTGATCCGGGGTCGGACCGGAGCCGGATGACGCGGCAGAACCCGGGCTGTCCGATCCTGGGGCCATGGAATCTTCATAAAAGGCTTTTTGGATATAACCGTCTATGGTAAAGGTATTGAATGTGACGATCTCGCCTTCGATAAACAGAAAGTTGTCAAAGGTATCGGACAGCAGAAGGCGCGTCATGAAATTTTTGGTATTTTTCAGCTTCAGTGCGATCAATATTTTTTCCTCCGATCATTGGGAATCGTGTTGTTTTGCGGGGCTGTGTCCTTGCGGCGCGGTGCGCGGTCCAAGGGGGAGCAACCACTATTCTATCACAAAAATCTGGTGTAGTGAACCGCAGACATTGACTTTTTATGTTAAAAAACGTATTATATAGAAATATTGTAATTGCCGTCAGATTGCAAATACAGAAGTTTATCGTTGCAGGGTGCCGGTCAGGCATGGACCTGTAACAGTTTATCAAAATACATAAGAGAGGTACAATAAAGAATATTGGATAATAAAAAGAAAAGAATCATGGTGATCTCAGGACTGGCGCTTGCGGCGGTGCTGATCACAGTCATCATAGCGGTGGAGGCGGTGGGAAGCCTGACCAGAAAAAAGGTGGATACATCGGAAGGCGTGGAGATCATTAAGCAGGCGGAAGCGGCGGAGGTCACCGTGATCGAGACGAAGATACAGAATCTGGAGGAGCAGGAGAAAAAAGAAGCAGAAGCGGAAGATACCCGCAGTATCAAGGAAAAATTTACCACTGCGGTCGTTATGGGGGATTCTATTACGGCCGGATTTACAGAGTACGACATCCTGAACGCTTCCAGTGTGGTGGCAGAGATCGGAGCCGGACTGGGAGGGCTGGAGGAACAGATCGGGAAGCTAAAGGAACTCAATCCTCAGGTGGTGTTTTTGTCTTACGGCATGAACGATATCCTTTCTACCCAGGGGGATACGGATGCATTTATAGATCAATACAAGTCGATTATCAAGCAGATGCAGAAAGAGCTGCCGAATACAAAGATCTTTATCAATTCCATTTTTCCGGTCTCGCGGCAGGAAAGGGAAAGAGAACCTTTATTTCAGGAACTGGATGCCTATAATGAAGCGCTGCGGGAGATGTGCGACAGGCAGCAGATCGCGTATGTGGACAACACGGAGCTGGTGTCTGACCGATACTATGAAGAGGACGGAGTCCATTTTAAACCAGATTTTTACCCGGTTTGGGCAGAACGCATGGCGGAGGTGGCTTCCTTATGACAGAGAGATACAGAGTGAATTACCGGGGAAATGCCGGACAAAATTATAGTCAGGGATACGGGCAGAGCGGCATCGCTGATCACGACTGGGGATACGGACAAAACGGCGCTGGTTACAGCCAGGGCTATGCGCCTGATTACGGTCAGAATTATGGCCAGGGCTATGAGCCAGGTTACGCGCCTGATTACGGTCAGAATTATGGCCAGGGCTATGAACAAAGCTATCATCAAAATTCCAGCCAGAATGACGGCGGCCAATATGCTGCCAGCCATGAAGAAACCAATTATGAAGCCGGCTATGCAGAAGGCACAGAGAAATATGACGCAGAGGATTACCGGCAGGATCAGCAGGAGATTTCGTCCTTCAGCAAAGCGGGAATCCTCAAATTGGGAGCGGCCTTTTTGATCCTGGTGTATATCGTGCTGCTGCTGATCTATACCAGCGGGAGTACGAAGCCCTTCGAGGAGGTTGCCGGAGCCGTTGAGCCCCTGCTGGATAAGGAAAGCCTTGTCAGGCAGGACGCCCAGGCGCTGAAGCGGTATTATGGGCTGAACAGCGCGGACTATGAAGGCGTCCTGTTTTATTCAGCCGAGTTCAGTATCTCAGCGCAGGAGGTTCTGCTGATTGAAGTGAAAACGGACCAGCAGGTGCATGAGGTACGGGACGCCATAGAGGAACGCCTGGAAAGCCGAAAGAATACCTTTGAGGGGTACGCGCCGGAGCAGGCGCAGCTGATCGGGCAGGCACAGATCCAGGTGAGAGGACGGTTTCTCTTTCTGGCCGTCTCGCCGGAGGCAGAAACCTTAGCCGCCGCATTTACAAAGAGCCTGTAGACCGGGCTGGGAAGAGGATAGTTGAATGCTGTTTAGTAGTATGACATTTTTGTTTGTATTTCTGCCTGTGACGCTGGCAGTTTATTATCTGGCGCCTGCACAGATGAGGAATCTGGTGATGCTGGCTGCCAGTCTGTTTTTCTATGCATGGGGAGAACCGGTCTATATCATATTGATGCTGCTGTCCATCCTCATGAATTATTACTGCGGGCTGGATATTGACGGCAAGAGGAACAGCCCGCAGCTTGCCAGGCGGAGCCTGATTTTTGCGGTGGCGGCAAATGTACTGGTGCTTGGCTTTTTTAAATATTACGGACTGATCATGGAGACGGTGAATGGGACGCTGCCGGTGGATATTCCCTACCGGGTGCTTCCGCTGCCCATCGGGATCTCTTTTTATACCTTTCAGGCGCTGTCCTATATTGTAGATGTGTACAGAGGAGAGGCACGGGCGCAGAAAAAGTTCACCTGGTTTGCCTCCTATATCTGTATGTTTCCGCAGCTGATCGCAGGGCCGATCATCCGGTATGTGGATATCGAGGAGCAGCTGAGACAGCGCAGCTTCGGCATTGTAAAGTTCGGCCGGGGAGCCATGTTTTTTATCCGGGGACTGGCGAAAAAAGTGGTCATCGCCAATTCCATCGGTACGGTCTATGAGCAGGTGATGCAGCTCCCGGTAGGGACGGTATCCGTGCTGACCTCATGGGTCGGGTGCCTTGCATACGCGTTCCAGATCTATTTTGATTTCAGCGGATATTCGGATATGGCAGTCGGGCTGGGAAAAATGTTTGGCTTTGAATTCCGCAGGAACTTCCATTACCCATATGTTTCGAAAAGTATTACAGAGTTCTGGCGGAGATGGCACATTTCCCTGAGCACCTGGTTTCGGGAATACGTGTATATTCCACTGGGAGGAAACCGGTGCGGCGGACAGCGCAATATGGTGAACCTGATCCTGGTATGGGCGCTGACCGGACTTTGGCACGGCGCGGAATGGAATTTTCTGTTTTGGGGCCTTTACTACGGTGTGCTGCTGATCCTGGAGAAACATGTGTGGGGAGCTTTGATGGACCGGCTTCCGGGAGTGATCCAGCATATTTACACGTTTGTCCTGGTGATGGTGGGATGGGTATTTTTCTTCAGTCCGGACCTGGGCTCGGCGCTGGACTACATCGGAATGATGTTCGGCATGGGGGCGAGCGCCCTGGCGGACCGGCAGGCGGTGTTCCTGCTGACGACCCACTGGCTGCTGTTCCTGCTGTGTATCCTGGGATCCTCATCCATCGGATGGACGATCTTGCGCGCCTTTATGGAGTCCTATAAAAAAGGAAGGACGCAGAGGATCATGTCCTGCGTGATCTATATGGGGATATTCCTGGTCAGCGTGGCATTCCTGGTGACGGAAACCTTTAATCCGTTTTTATATTTCCGCTTTTAACGTCAAAACTCCCGCAGGGAGGATTTTGTGTGAAATGGCGGCATCCGCGAAAAGAAATCGGATGCCTTTCGATATCAGGAGATCAATATGAGGAATCATAGAAGACTAAGAAGAATTGAAGGGACAGTAGGAAAAGCATTTGTCATGTGCATGATCATTTTTTTCCTGCTGAACCTGATCGTATCGGATAAGGAGATGTCCGAGGAGGAAAACCGGATGCTCGCCGGGAGCCCCAGGCTCTCCTGGAGCAGCCTGGTGTCAGGGGATTTTATGACAAAATATGAAACCTATCTGGCGGACCAGTTTGCCGGGCGGAATTTCTGGAGGAGCATCAAGGTGGGCTTAAGCGGCCTCGGCGGAAGCAGACAGGAGGAGGACATCCTGATCGGAAAGGATGATTATCTGATGGAAGAGATCGTGTCGCCGGACCAGGATACGCTGATGGAAAATCTGGAAGCGATCCGGCAGTTTGCGAAACGGAGCCGGGATATTCAGACGTATATGCTGCTGGTTCCCAATGCGGCCAATATCATGCGCGACCGGCTTCCCGCGTTTGCCACGGTGTCCGATCAGAGCCGGATGTTCGCCCAGGTGAAGCGGGAGCTGGGGGAGGACGTGGAGTGGCTGGATGCCGCAGAAGCTTTGAAGAAGCATGCGGGGGAACAGATCTATTATAAGACGGATCACCACTGGACCAGCCTGGGGGCGTTTTATACGTTCAGCCAGGTGGCGGAGCAGATGCAGATCAAGACCGATGTGTCCAGCGGGTTTGTCTCCTATCCCATCTCCACCACCTTTAACGGGATGCTAGCGGCCAAGAGCGGCTGCAGGATGGACGTCAGGGAGGATATCTATATGTATGTTCCCAGAGACACGGACAATGACGTGGTGGTCAACTATGTGGATGAACAGCGCAAGACCGCTTCGCTGTATGATTCGTCCAAGCTCAAGACCCGGGACCAGTATGCGGTCTTTCTGGGGGAAAATACGTCCGTGGTGGATATCAAGACGGTGTCGGAAAGCAAGAGGAGGCTCCTGCTCATCAAGGATTCCTACGCAAACAGCTTTGTGCCGTTTCTGACCCCGTATTTTCGGGAGATCGTGCTGGTGGATCCCAGATATTACAGCGGGACGATCGAGGATATCATGGATACCTACCGGATCTCAGACGTGCTGTATTTATACAGCGGCAATACCTTTTTCCAGGACAACAATCTCAAAGGCGTGCTGAGCGGGGAGTGAGAGAAGATGAGCAATCAGATCCAAAAGGAATTTCAGCAGAAAACAGAGCCTGTCCGGCTGAACAAATATCTCAGCGAGGCAGGCGTATGTTCCAGGCGGGAGGCAGACCGCCTGATCGCGTCCGGCCGGGTGACGGTGGACGGGAGGCCCGGGGAGACCGGAATGAAGGTCTGTCCGGGGCAGAAGGTCTGTATCGGGAAAAAAGTGATTTCCCGCCAGGAGGAAATGGTCGTGCTGGCGGTGAACAAGCCTGTGGGCATTGTGTGTACGGAGGAGCGCAGGGAACGCGGCAGCATCATCCGTTATCTGGATTATCCGGTGCGGGTCACGTATATCGGAAGGCTGGATAAGGATTCCCGGGGGCTGCTTTTGATGACCAACAACGGGGATATCATCAATCAGATCATGCGGTCCGCAAACCGGCACGAGAAGGAATATAAGGTCACAGTGGACCGGGAGGTGACCCGGGATTTTCTGGACCGGATGGCGGCAGGCGTGCCCATCCTGGATACGGTGACGAGACCCTGCCAGGTACAGAAGATCGGGAAGTATACGTTTTCGATCATCCTGACTCAGGGCATGAACCGGCAGATCCGCAGGATGTGCGAAGCCCTGGGATACCAGGTGAAGGATCTGTTGCGCACAAGAATATTAAATATCAGGCTGGGAAACCTGAAAGAAGGGGAGTACCGACAGGTCACGGACGAAGAACTCAATGAATTGTATGAGCAGATCCGGGGTTCTTCGAAATAAAATCAGAGGGTATGGAATGCTGTTTCTGCGTATACGTATGAAGTGACGGAGCAGATCAGCTGCAAAATGAACAGGAACAGGAGCAGGATCTTATGGAGCAGAAAAGACAGCGGCTGCAGGAATTGACAGAGCTTTTAAACCGCGCCCGGCGTGCCTATGAGCAGGAAGACCGGGAGATCATGAGCAATTACGAATATGATAAGCTGTATGACGAACTTTCAGGGCTGGAGCAGGAGCTGGGAACAACACTTGCATCCAGCCCCACCGTCCATGTGGGGTATGAGGTGCTCAGCGAACTGCCGAAGGAGCGGCATGAGCGCCCCATGCTTTCCCTGGATAAGACCAAGGAGGTGCCCCGGCTGCAGGAATTTCTGGGAGACCAGCAGGCGGTGATCTCCTGGAAGCTGGACGGGCTGACCATCGTGCTGACCTACCGGGACGGAGAACTGCAGAAGGCGGTCACCCGGGGAAATGGAGAGGTGGGGGAGGTCATCACCAACAATGCCAGAGTGTTCAAAAATCTTCCTCTGCGCATTTCCTACCAGGGAGAACTGATCCTGCGGGGGGAGGCGGTCATCGGATACAGGGACTTCGAGCGGATCAATGAGGAGATCGAGGATGTGGATGCCCGGTATAAGAATCCGAGGAACCTGTGCAGCGGTTCGGTGCGGCAGCTGAGCAATGAGGTGACGGCAAGGCGCAATGTCCGTTTTTTCGCCTTTTCTCTGGTGCGGGCAGAAGGGGTGGATTTTGACAATTCCAGGTTCCGTCAGATGGAATGGCTGGAATCCCAGGGCTTTGAGGTGGTGGAGCACCGCAGGGTGACGGCGGAGACCATTCGGGAAGAGGTGGACTGGTTCGCGGGACGGATCGAGAGCAACGATTTTCCGTCAGATGGACTGGTGCTGGTCTATGACAACATTGCATACGGACAGTCGCTGGGGGCAACGGCAAAATTTCCCAGAGACTCCTTTGCGTTCAAATGGGCAGATGAGGTTCGGGAGACGACGCTGCGGGAGATAGAATGGAGTCCTTCCCGGACTGGGCTGATCAACCCGGTGGCAATCTTTGAGCCGGTGGAACTGGAGGGGACTACGGTGAGTCGGGCCAGCGTCCACAACCTGAGCATCATGGAGGAACTGGAGCTGGGAATCGGGGACACCATCCAGGTCTATAAGGCAAATATGATCATTCCCCAGATCGCGGAAAATCTGACCCGGAGCGGAAAGCGCGAGATCCCGGCGGTCTGCCCGGTGTGCGGCGGAGCGACACGTATTTCCACGGAAAATGACACGAAGACCCTGTATTGCACCAATCCGGACTGTCAGGCAAAGCAGGTCAAGTCGTTTGCCCTGTTTGTGAGTCGGGATGCCATGAACATCGAGGGGATGTCCGAGGCCACGCTGGAAAAATTTATCATACAGGGATTTATCAAGGACTTTTCGGATATCTTCCATCTGGACCGCTATGAGGAAGAGATCAAGAATCTGGAAGGGTTTGGGGAAAAGTCCTACGTGAACCTGCAGAAGAGCATTGAAAACGCAAGGAATACGACGCTGCCCCGGCTGGTCTACAGTCTGGGGATCGCGAATATCGGACTGGCAAATGCCAAAGTGATCTGCCGTGCCTTTGGGAATGACCCGGCCCGGATCCCGGACGCGACCGAGGAGGAGCTGGATGAGATCTCGGGTGTAGGCGGTGTGATCGCAAAGACCTATGTGGATTATTTTGCTCAGGAAAAGCATCGGGAGCTTTATCAGAAGCTGCTGGCGGAGGTGACGATTCCGCAGGAGGAGGCCGCGGCGGAGGCAGCCATGTTTGCCGGAGTGAATTTTGTGATCACGGGGAGCGTGACGCATTTTGCGAACCGGGGAGAGGTGAAGGAGCTGATTGAGAGCAGGGGCGGCAAGGTGACAGGCTCCGTAACCTCCAAGACCCATTATCTGATCAACAATGACGTACAGTCCGCCTCCTCGAAGAATAAGAAGGCGAAGGAGCTGGGAGTGCCCATTATTTCGGAGGAAGATTTCCTTGGGATGCTGGAAAACGGGCTGCCGGGCTGACAAAGGGAGCGCCGGTTTATGAGCAAAAATAGCAGCAAAGCGGCGGAAAAGTATCGAAGATACGTTTTGCGAATGGCGCGGAGTGAACTATAACTCTGCTCTGCCTGGGGCTGAACACGTTTAGAAAAAGTTAATTTGTATCTACGGCGTGTTTCGTCTATAATGAAACAGTGGGCTGATATTCATGACAGGAGTTTTACAGCCGGACACGCAAAGAGAAAGCGGTCCGCCTGGCAGGTTTGCCTGCGGAAATATGAATCTGGAGGATGAAGAATGTCGGGGAATGATTTTATCATAGTAGATTCGGACAAAGAGGAAGAATCTGTTCCTACGGAAGAGAAAAAAGAAGTGACGGTTTCGGAAAACGAAGAGAAGAAGCAGGAGGACGAGTACGAGAAGGTCTGCTTCATGTGCCACCGCCCGGAGAGCGCTGCCGGGAAGATGATCGAGCTGCCGAACCACATTACCATCTGCCAGAGCTGTATGCAGAGAAGCTTTGACACGATGACCAATGGCTCCGTGGATTTCTCGAAGCTGATGAACAGCATACCGGGAATCCAGTTTTTGAATCTGTCGGATCTGGAAAATGCCATCCCGAAGCGGCAGAAGATCAAGAAGAAAAAGGAAACAAAGGATAAGCCGGTGAAGAAGCTGAATATCAAGGATATGCCGGTGCCGCACAAGATCAAGGCACGTCTGGACGAGTATGTGGTCGGTCAGGAGCATGCCAAGAAGGCGATGTCGGTCGCGGTTTATAACCACTATAAGAGAGTCGCTTCCGGCACACTGGATGATATCGAGATCGAGAAGTCCAATATGCTGATGATCGGACCTACCGGGAGCGGCAAGACCTATCTGGTGAAGACGCTTGCAAAGCTGTTGGATGTGCCTCTTGCGATCACGGATGCCACCTCTCTGACGGAGGCGGGCTATATCGGGGATGATATTGAAAGCGTGGTTTCCAAGCTGCTGGCTGCGGCGGACAATGATGTGGAGCGCGCGGAGCAGGGGATCATTTTCATCGATGAGATTGACAAGATCGCGAAAAAGAGAAATTCCAGCCAGAGGGATGTGAGTGGAGAGTCCGTACAGCAGGGGATGTTAAAGCTTTTGGAGGGCAGCGAGGTGGAGGTGCCGGTGGGCGCCAACAGTAAGAACGCCATGGTTCCACTGACTTCGGTGAACACGAAGAACATCCTGTTCATCTGCGGCGGCGCGTTCCCGGATCTGGATATCATCATCAGGGAACGGCTTTCGAAGAAGACTTCCATGGGATTTAACGCGGAATTAAAGGACAAATATGACAAGGATAAGGATCTGGTCTCCAAGGTGACAGTAGAGGATCTGCGCAAATTCGGTATGATCCCGGAGTTTATCGGGAGGCTTCCCATCATCTTCACATTGCAGGGGCTGGATAAGGAGATGCTGGTCAAGATCTTAAAGGAACCGAGAAACGCGATCCTCAAGCAGTACCAGAAGCTGCTCGCGCTGGACGAGGTGAGCCTGGACTTTGATGAAGGCGCGCTGGAGGCCATTGCGGAAAAGGCGATGGAAAAGGATACCGGGGCCAGGGCGCTCCGGGCCATCATTGAAGAGTTTATGCTGGATATCATGTATGAGATCCCCAAGGATGACAGCATCGGACAGGTGACTATCACAAGGGAATACATAGAAGGTACGGGCGGTCCCGTGATCCGGCTCAGGAGCCAGAGCGTGCCGCTGCTGAGCCAGCCGGTCTGAGTATGGAGGAGGAATCGTACGGAAATGGAACACGGCGGCTGTTGGGAAATATGATTTTTCCAGCAGCCGCTTTTTACATTCATGTGATAAGGAAAATATTGCTTTCGGCAGAGAAGATCCCTTAGAGCTCCCGGATCTCATTCAGCGCGTTATACAGATCCAAAAGGCCGTATCCCCACTCGCGGTTCGGGAACTGTACCCCCGGGGGGCGCTGGGCTCCGATCATGAGAATGCTTTTTACCTGATAGGAATCCACAGAGGTATTGCCCATTTTGCCCAGGATCCATTCCAGCAGGAGCGCTACGGCGCCCGCGGTGATCGCGGCGGCCGCGCTGGAGCCTGTGCGCAGGGCATAACGTCCGCCAGGGAGGGCTCCCAGCACATCTACGCCGGGGGCCGCTAGGGTGGGATTGATGAGGTCATTGCGGCTGTATCCCCTTCCGGAACTAAGAGCCATCGCCTTGGTAGTCCCCTCATAAAAGGCGGTATTGACCGTACTTACGCCGTTAGCGGGATTTGTGACGGTATAGTAGGGATTGGAATTCAAAAAATAAACCTCTCCACTGATAAATTCGCTGAGTGGAAGCCAGATATGGAACTGTCCGTTAAAGATCCGCACAGGCTCGATATTGAGCCTCCAGATGCCGGGGGAAGGATTGGCAAACCGGAAAAAGATCAGCTCCGAGCTTTCCAGATCCGCCGCGACCCGATAGTCAACAGTCACGCGGGTCGGCTCCAGCAAAAACTGGAAGGATGTACGGACATTGGCCCGGATGGCAAGCTTGGAGGTGCTTTCACCGGATGGCGAGGTCAGGGAGATGGAGAGGATATTGGGGATGGAGGTCCAAAGCTCCATGGTAAATCCGATGACACCTTCGCTAACTCGTATTTCTGCCGTATGATTTGTGTAGACATCCGGGATCTCGTAATAGTAGTGGTGGCGTTTGTCTGCTTCATTTCCGCAGCCGATGACAGGAATCCGGTTGATGGAGGAACCGTAATAGTTCAGAATGATCGGACAGGGAAGAGCAGCGACGTGCCCTCCTGCGTTGGTGCCGAGGGCAAAGCAGAAAACAAGCGGAAGATCCAGTTTCCGCGCCAGAAGATGCAGATAGCGCAGGGCTAGTATAATATCGGTTTCCTGATGGCAGGGGACACCGTCCGGAATAAAATAATAGTTCCGCAGATATTTTTTTGCCTGCTTTAGTTTTACCACCGCAAGGGTACATTCCGGCGCGGCGCCTAAAAAGTTTTCTGCAGGGTTTCCGCTTCCGGCCGCAAGGCTTGCGGTAAAAGTACCATGTCCCGATTCATCTACGGAAGGGACGATGCTCAGGGGAGTGTCGCTGAGCAGAGCTTCGTTGATCATCTCTTCGGTATATTCGGAACCGTAGGCAAACCATTCCGGCGGAGTTCCATCCTGGATTGTCTGATCCCAAATGGCGGCGATCCTTGTGGTTCCGTCCAGATTCCGGAATATCGGATTGCGGTAGTCGATCCCGCTGTCCAGAAAGCCGATCAGCACGCCTTTTCCCATCAGGTGGAGGGTGGGATAGCTGTGCAGCGGCAGGACACCGGCCTGGTTCAAGGAGTCGGTACTGATATGCGTATAGCATTTCGGAACGGCCGGGTAATACAGCATTTCCGAGGTGAGCGGATCCGCCTGTTCGCTGGGAACATAGATGCAGCGGTAATTCGTTTCCGCAGTCTGTGTACAAAAATCTTCTTCATTGATCCGCGAGATCAGTGAGGAATTATCATTCACGATAAAATCACGGTAATCGTCAGAGAGGATGGCTGTTTTACATGTTTCCAGATCAACCATAGGCTATATATACTTTCTTTTTCATGCTGCTGTTTAATGCTACTATATGACGGAAGTGGATTTTTCAGAACAGCAGACTGTATTGCGTTACTATGAGCGGCCGGTCATGCCGCGAATAGAAACTGTACTGACGCCGGGAATCGTAAAAAAAATATTATGAAAGTATAAAAAAAGTTAGAAACTATTTGAAGTTGACGGAGAATGGGGTATAATGAAGACTAGTGAACGTAACTGTGTAAGCTGAACAGTTGCATGCCAAATTATAAACCAATGAAAGGGGCTGTGTTGATATGAGAAATTTTTTGGAGGATTTGGGAAAGCGTCTGGGTGAAACTGCTGAGAGCGTAACGAACAAAGCGGGAGAGGCGATGGAGATCCAGAAGCTGAAAAGCCAGATCCGTACACTGGAAAGGGAGAACGACAGTGACCTGGCAGAGCTTGGGCTTGCGGTTTACGACCAGTTTAAGTCCGGGACAGAGGTAGGTGAAGAAGCTGCAGGGCTGTGCGAGGCTATTCAGAGCAGAGAAGAGAGCATTGCGGAATGCCTGCAGAAGATTTCCGATGTAAAGGGTGATTCCCAGTGCGAGGATTGCGGAAAGACCGTTGGAAAAGGCATGGCATACTGCCCATTCTGCGGACATAAGATGCCGGAGATCGTCGAGGAGGCAGCGGAGGACGTTGCGGAAGCAGTGGAAGAAGCAGTAGACGTGGCGGCTGAGAAGACGGAAGAAGCAGCGGAAGCGGCGGCTGAGAAAGTGGAAGAAGTTGCGGAAGCTGTGGCAGAGAAGGCGGAAGACATTGCGGAAACGGCAGCAGAGCATGTGGACGAAGCAAAGACAGAATCATAAAGCAGGACGATGGTTATGGGAATTTTATTATTGATCAGTATTACGGCCTGTCTGGCACTTCTGGATATTACGGCCAAGTCTGTCATAGAAGGATATATGACCCGGAAGGAAGAGCGGACGGCCTGCAAGGGAAAGGTGATCCTGCGCAAGGTCTATAATCGCGGATTCTGCATGAATCTGCTGGAAGAGAGGCCGGAGGCCGTAAAGTATGCTTCGGCATATGCGGCAGTGCTCCTGACCATTTATCAATTGCTTACGCTGACGCGGAAGAAGCACTGCGTGAAGAAGATCGGCCTGTCGCTGATGACGGCAGGCGCGTGGAGCAATACTTTTGACCGGTGGTTCCGCGGCTACGTGATCGATTATGTGGGATTTCAGACCAGGTGGGAAAAGATTACGAAGCTGACCTTCAATCTGGGCGACTTTCTCCTGGGGGCAGGAAGCATTCTGGTCATGCTTTGCGCGTTGCTTCATAGCAGTAAGAAAAAATAAAATAGTTCCGGAGATCTCCGGTTCTCGGAGCCACCCTGCCTGAGATACATCCATCTCAGGCAGGGTGGCTCCTGTAATGTGAAAAGTAGTCAAACTGGTTCAGTAGAATCGTAAGCCGGAGCCCTATGATACTGTCCAGATTGGAAAAACTGACATGGATCAGGTGTTCGATTTTCGAAATTCGCGCATGCAGCGTATTGACGTGAATGAATAGTTTTTCGCTGGTCAGCTTATAGGAAAGCTCATTCGAAAAAAAAGATTCCAAGGTAAAATAGAGGTCGGAGGAATGCTTCCTGTCATATTCAAGGATCGGTCTCAAGTATAATTGGTACAACTCGTCCAGGTAGGCATCGTTGATGTTGCCGTTGCTGTCCGTAAACAGCTTGATGATCCCCAGCTCTCCATATATAAGCAGAGAAACGCTGTCCTGCCTGTTTCTGACATAATTCAAAGTAAATACGGCTTCATTATATGCCCTCCGCAGATCATAGTAGCGATGGAGGTCACTGATCCCCATAATAAAGTGGGAGGAATTAAAATAAGTGGACAGGGCATCATAGAGCTGCATGCCCACATCTTTTATGGATCGTACTTTATCATCAATCAGAATCACCCATTGTTCTTTATATAAAAACACAAGAAATTTATTATTGTAGAGCCTGATATGCTTTAAATGATTGATAAATCCGGTCAATAGCTCCACGTTATTAAAGAGATTTAAGTCTTTGCGGCTGTTGATTAAGAGCAGATAATAGCTGTTGCTCAATTCTGTATTCAGACTCAGGCTGATCTGCTTTTTGCGGGCACGGTCCTCGTGCGGCAGGTCAAGGAGACTTTCAAAAACAACACTTTTGAAGTAATAGTTTGATTTCTCAAATTCTGCCGTAATACTGATTTTCAGAGAATATATGGACATGATTGTTTCCAGTCGGCAGATCAGTTCAGGAGGAAGCGTCTCGGCAGATGAACGGTATTTTACAATAATATAAAATGCAGAAGTAAATTTTGAAATATGGGAAGGGATGATAAAATACTGATCTTGTTCATTGACAGAATTGTCATGGTATTTATATCCGTTCATGGCAGTGCCGTTGAAATTTTCCCCGACAGGAATGCGCTGTAAAAGAGTACTGACTCTCAGATTCCGAAGCTCCGAATTCCAGTCGTTGTCATTAGAGCTGTCCTGAATCCGAAGATTATAGTCTGCAAGAGCGATCGTGATTTTTGTCAGGTTATGCACAATTTCGCAAAGGCTGTTCAGCAGGTAATTATTGGACAGATAGTTGATAATAGAATTCTGAAAATTCTGATTTTCTACAAGGTACTGTGTTTGATTATTGATGATCAGATTCTGGATCAGAACGATCATACTGCTCCATGGAACGTGATCTTCAATAAATATAAGAGGAATGTGATATTTGATCAACAACTCTTTTTGTTCCTCAGTGATATACTTTTCATACAGCTTGTGCGTGATCACGCCGGAAATTTTTTTCCGGTGCAGAGTATTGATAAAGCTCTCAGTGAGACAAGTACGCATGAAACGGCTTACAATCAGAATATCGCCTTCATGCAGCCAATTCTCTATATCCTCCACGTCCATGACGGTTGCGCTTTTTATAATGTGCTCCAATCCCTCCTCAGTTATGATCATATCGCAGGAAACCATCGGTTTTGTATTGAGTAGATCTCGGATGGAAACCTCCTTAAAATCATTATGAAATGTGTAATTTAATAGATTTTCTTCCATTTAGCCACCACCTTATCTGCTGATTATATCATTGTTTCCTGAATATGCAAAGATGATTATGGTAAATTTAGTTACTGAAAGATTAATTAAATTTAAATACAAGAAAAGCAAAATGTAAATTGGTGCAGAATATAAAAATAGGGGCAAAATTTTGTGGATGCATACAATAGAAAAAACAGAATTTAAAAATTATACTTTATGAAAAGACCATGATGGGATGCCTATGGGTATACTATGAGAAGATGAAACGTTTTTGGTGGGGACGGCGCGGCGCGTAAATAACATGGATGTACAGGAGAAAAAAATATGGAGAGTAAAGGCAAAAAAAGTTATAGCGGAGGGGAATTATGCAGATTTATCCTCCCGTCTCTTTTGGGGACGGTCATTTTCCTGCTGCCGATCAAATGGCATGGAAATATGACCATATTAATCGGAATTATTACGGATGCACTGCAGGTATTGCTTGCGCCGGTGATTTCAGCTGTGGTGACAATTGCAATTGTCCTTTCAGCAGTGCTTTCTACGATCAGAAAATTTTTGAAACCGGAATGGATTATAAAAAGTGAACGCCTGAACGCGATTTTTTCATGCAGTACCTTCTATTATATCTGCCGTCTTCTGGGAATGGTATTTGCGGTGATGGTGTATTTTGAAATCGGCTTTGAAGCTGTGGTTTCCCCGGATACCGGCGGAACCATGCTGGGATTATTAAAGACGATTACCGTGTGGTTTATGGCAGCAGCTTTTTTGATTCCGCTACTGATGGATTTCGGAATTATGGATTATGTCGGTACGCTGCTGCGCAGGGTGACCAGGCCGGTGTTCCATCTGCCGGGAAGAGCGGCGGTGGATCTGCTGGCATCCTGGCTGGGAAGCAATACGGTGGGTGCGGTGCTTACTATTAAGCAGTATGAGCGGGGATATTATACGGCGAGAGAAGCCATTGTGATCGCATGTTGTTTTTCTGCCGTGTCGCTTCCATTCAGCCTTGTAATCGCCGCAATGATCGGTGTGGATCATTTGTTTATTCCCTTTTATCTGATCGTGACAATTACCGGCTTCGTAAGTGCGGCGCTCATGATCCGGATCCCGCCGCTTCGTCTGTATCCGGACGAGTTCTGTCCTGATGTAGGAAAACAGGTCAAGGAGGAGGAAATTGAAGGATATACCATGCATCAGTGGGCGTTGAAGCTGGCTGTAGAAAAGGCGGCTAAGGGACCGGGGGTGAGGCAGATCCTGCTTAGCGGGCTGAGTACCTTTATGGGGATCGTATTTCAGACGGCTCCGATCGTAATGGCTTTTGGTACGATTGCATGTATGGTGGAGGCATATACACCGATTTTTAAATGGCTTTCCGTTCCGTTCGGATATTATCTGCGGTTATTTGGGATTGAGGATGCATTTGCGGTGGCGCCTGCGGCAATCATTGGATTTATTGACATGTTTTTGCCGTCTGTGCTGCTTGCGGGAGTGGAGTCGGTGAAAACCAGATTTATACTGGGGGCACTGTCATTGGTTCAGATCGTATATATTACGGAGATCGGATCGATTATGATTTCCTCGAAAGTTCCGGTCAAGTTGAAAGATCTGTGCTTTATATTTATAGAAAAGACGCTGATCGCACTGCCGATAATTGTGCTGCTGACAAATTTATTTGGTGTATTTTAAAGAATGAAGGGGCTGCCTGCTGACAGTCTCTTTTTTCACGTCTGTTTGGAACATGCTGTTTTGAAGATTACGTTTTTATCATCAGGAGGCAGAAAAGCTGATAGCAGGGCGCTTTTGGATTGGTGATTCATACAAATCTTTTGAACTGACTTTGTGGGTTCAGACAATATATTTCGGAAAATATTTTTACTAAAATAAAATACACAAGGAAAAAACAGAAAATACAGACAAATGAAAAGGAAGGTGAGTCAACAATGGGAGAAACTCAAAAAAAGAAAAAAGAAAAGAAGGGTCTGAATTCCTATGTAGTTATATTTGTTGTAATTGCATTCATGGCAATTCTGACCTGGTTCATTCCGGGAGGGGAATATGAATTGGATGAGGCCGGATATGCGATTGCCGGGACTTACAAAGAGCTTCCAGCCAATCCGCAGGGGCTTTGGGACGTGATCACTGCGCCGATCGTAGGTATGGTCGGAAATGGCGCGGTGAGCGGGGCGATTTCCATTTCCCTTTACATCATGCTTTTCGGGAGCTTCCTGAAGATGATGGAAGAGACAGGTGTCATCGGATTTGCGCTGACATCCGTGGCAAAAAAATTTCAGAAAAAGCCTTATATACTGATAACAATCCTTGTATTTATTCTGTCATTCCTTGGTACGTCACAGGGGGCATATGAAGAATGTGCCATTTATGTATCCTTGTTCCTGCCGATTTTCCTGGCGATGGGGATGGATACGATTACGGTCGTGATGATTTCTGTATTCGGTACGCAGATTGGATGTGCCGCATCAGCGATCAATCCGTTTTCCACAGGGATTGCTTCGGATATTGCAGGAATTTCTTTTGGAGACGGTATTATTCCAAGACTGATTCTGTTCTTCGTGCTGTCGGCAGTTGTTTCCGTGCTGATCAGCTGGTATGCGAAGACAGTGCAGTCTCATCCGGAAAAATCCGTGCAGTTCTACCGGCGGGATCAGGATATGAAGGAATTTTCCAATTCCGAAGAGGCGGGTGATACGGTAAGTGATGTGAAGCATATGAAGGGGCTTGTGATCGTGTTTGTCCTGACCTTCGTGATCATGCTCCTGGCATTGTTCCCATGGACATCCATTAATGAGCATTTTACAATTTTTGCATCAATTGCGGAATGGGTGAATACGACACCGGTTATCAGCACCGTGATCGGAAGCAGCGTGGTGGCATTCGGAGACTGGTATTTTACGGAATTGACAGCATTGATGCTTGTGATGTGCCTGATTGCGGGATTTATGGCAGGGTATGACCTGGATAAGATCATTAATATTATAATCAAGGGTGCGGCGGAGCTTGTGTCAACGGCCCTGATCGTTCCCATGGCACGCGGTATCCAGGTGATCATGACATCCGGAAATATTACATCCACCATCCTGCATGCTACAGAGGTGACACTGGGATCCCTGCCGGTCGTGATATTCGTAATTCTGGCATTTGTGATCTATCTGATCTTTGCATGCTTCCTTCCCAGTTCTACAGGGCTTGCAGGGGCAACCATATCGGTCATGGTTCCTCTGGGGACATTTGCAGGGGTACCGCCGTATGTGATGATCATTATTTATAACTTTGCGCTTGGCATTGCCAAGATGTTTACACCGACTTCGATCGCGGTTATGACATGTACCCAGTACGCGAAGATTGACTATACATCCTGGATCAAGGCAGTATGGAAACCATTGGCTGTGATCTTCCTGGTGTGCCTCGCATTTGCGTTGGGATTGACCTTGATTGGTTAAAGCGGATATGAGAAGGAGTCGTGTAGACAAACTAAGGTATTCAAACTGGTAACAAAGTGGTAAGAAGCATTCAATAATAAAGGAGAAAACAAAAATGGCAATTTCACTGAAAGGAAGAAACTTTTTCGCATTGGAGGATTTTACACCGGAGGAGATCCGTTACCTTTTGGATCTTGCAATCCAGCTGAAAAAGGAAAGTAAGGAACACATCAAACATCAGGACTATATCGGGGAGGACTTTCTGTTATTATTTGAAATGAATTCTACACGAACCCGCTGCGCGTTTGAGACTTCCGCAAATGATCTGGGAATGGGAACCACATTTCTTTCAAACTCGCATTTCGGAAATACGGAGACGATCAAAGACTCCATGCGTGTATTCAGCGAGATGTACAGTGCAATCGGCTACCGGGGCGCTAAGCACAGCACGCTGCTTGAAATGGCAAAGGACAGTACGATCCCGATCATCAACGGATACACAGATCATCAGCATCCGACCCAGATGCTGGCGGACGCGATGACACTGGACGAGGTTTGGGGACGGGAGAACTATAAGGGGAAAACATTGTGCTTTATCGGGCGGGGCGGTGCCGTGAACTCCTTCTCATATGGCGTAATGTGTGCTATGCTTGGTATGAACTTTACCTATATTACCTCTTATATGGAAATGGACGAGGCTCTGGAAGGTCTGACAGCAGCAGAAAAGGCTACATTCCGCAAATTTGTGCCCGAAGGAGTAGTATCTCCGAACTGGGATACCAAGATGGATGCGAGAAAGCGCAAAATTGTAGAAGAACTGTTCGCGAAATACAGCCCGGAATGTAAATTTATTGAAACGGATGATATCAACGCAATCAAGGGCGTGGATGTGATCACGACAGAGAACTGGGGATTCTTTACAGACCCTGTGGAGACATGGCTTCCGGGGATTGTGCGTTTTCGTCCGTACCAGGTGAACAGAGAGCTTCTGGAACGTTCGGAAAATCCGGATTGTATTGTCATCCATATGCTGCCGTCCACACACAATATGGATCACGCGTCCGGACAAAAGCTGCTGTCCGTAATAGAGGATCCGGAACTGCGTGAATTTTTAAAGGGCGGAATGGAAGTGACAGATGAAGTCTTTGAACAGAACGCAAAATATATTTTCCAGGAAGCAGGCAACCGAAAGCACACGATCAAAGCGGTGATCAAAGCTGTATTAGGAGAAAGATGATATATAGCATGCAACTTGTAATTTTGCGAAGTTAAAGCGATAGACCTTAAGAAGGAGGAACCATTTATGGATATTTTAAACTACAGAGGGCTGGATTATGAAGATTTTCGCGTACCGGGGGAATTTGAACCCCAGGAGGCCGTGATCCTGGGATGGCCGGAAATGGCGGAATGTATAAAAGGGTACAGTCTGCACAAAGCATTTGCACAGTTGATCAAGATTATTGTGGAACAGGCAGAGGGTGTGACCGTCTATGTGAACTGTCCGGATCAGAAGCGTGTGGAAAGCTGCAGGAAGGCTTTGACAGAGGAAGAAGTGGAGATTGAAAAGGTTGTGATCACGACCTACCCGGACGGCAGTAACTGGACAAGGGACTACGGCCCGGATATTCTGGTGGACGATAAGGGCCATCGTCTCCTTGCCAATCCGAGATTTAACATGTATGGTCAGAGTACCATTGACAGTGTTACTTCTACATTATGCGCAAAGTTCGCGCCCCACCTCGCGTTGGAAATCGGATGCCGGGATTTTGTGAATTCCACCCTGATTACAGAAGGCGGAGACAAGGAATTCAACGGCAACGGTGTGCTCATGGCATTGCGTGATACGGAGGTGACGAAGCGTAATCCACATATGTCAACCGAAGAGGTAGAGGAAGAGCTGAAGAGATTGTTCCACTTGAAAAAAGTGCTCTGGCTGGAGAAAGGTGTGTTCGACGACGAGCTGACCACCTCAGGGGTATTGGATTATGTGGATGGAGAGCCGGTTTACCGTTCCTCATCCGCAAATGGGCACATGGATGAATTTGCAAGGTTTGTAGGACCCAATACGATCCTTCTCACCGAAATTACGGAAGAAGAGGCATCAAACCTGAACTCCCACCGGATTACGAAGGAGCGCTGTGATGCCGCTTATGAAGTTTTAAAAAATGCAACAGACGCAGAAGGAAATCCGTTTAAGATCGTGCGTATGCCGGCTCCGGAGCCATTCTATGTATATTCTAAACCGGGAGACTGGATCAATGATACATGGTCCTGCCGTTACGGGGAGGGAAATGAATTCCTGGATGACGGAACACCGATGCCGACAGGGGATATGATCATGCAGCCGGCCTTGAGTTATATTAACTTTTTGATCCTGAACAATATCGTGATCGCTCAGAATTACTGGGAAGAAGGACGTCCGGAAAGCATTAAAAAGCGGGATGAACAGGCACTGGCTGTGCTGCGGGAGGTGTTCCCGGACAGAAAGATCGTGCCGTTTGTCAGTACCGCGCTGAATATCCGGGGCGGCGGAGTGCACTGCGCGACGAAGAATGTACCGAGGGCATCGAAATAGGAGTTCTTTTCATAGGAAGAGGTGAAAACATGCCGAAAATTGTAATTGCTCTGGGCGGGAACGCGCTCCAGTCCAAGGACAGCAAACCGACAGCAGAAGGACAGCTGGAAGTGGTCAGGCAGACCTGCGAAAGGCTGGCGGAGATCAGCGCCCAGGGATATGAGATGAGTATTGTCCATGGAAACGGACCTCAGGTCGGGAGAATCCTTCTGGCCTCTGAGGCCGCAAAGGATCTGACACCTGCAATGCCGTTTGATGTGTGCGGAGCCATGAGCCAGGGATATATCGGGTATCATATCCAACAGGCATTAAAATACGCGCTCAGTATTCGGAATAAGCATTGCCCGGTGGTGACAGTCGCGACGCAGATGGTGGTTGACAGAGACGACAGGGCTTTTGAAAATCCTGCAAAACCAATCGGTCCGTTTTATACGGAGGAAGAGGCAAAGAAGCTGGAAGAGGAAAATGGATATACGATGAAAGAGGATGCGGGCCGGGGATGGCGCAGAGTGGTTGCGTCTCCGATCCCCAGAAAGATCGTAGAGATAGAGGCAATTAAAAATCTGTGGAAATCTACAATTGTGATTTCCTGCGGAGGAGGCGGCATTCCGGTAGTCGAGAATCCGGACGGGACACTGGAAGGGGTTGCTGCCGTCATTGATAAGGATCATGCGGCTGAGCTGCTTGCGGAGCAGGTGGAAGCAGATATTCTGATGATTCTGACAGAAGTGGAAAAGGCCGCGGTCAACTGGGGCAGGCCGAATCAGAAAAATCTGGATACCATGAGCCTGAAAGAAGCGGCGCAGTATGTGGAAGAGGGGCAATTCGCTCCGGGAAGTATGCTTCCGAAGGTGGAAGCCTGCATGAAGTTTGTACGTCAGAACCCACAGAAAAAAGCGATTATCACCAGCCTTGACAAAGCGCTGGAAGCATTGGAGGGGAAGACTGGGACAGTGATTACATTTGCATAAAGTGAATCTTTGCTGGAATAGCCGGAATACGTAGAGGCTATTTCAGGAAAAACAGGGCGTGGCATCTGAAATCAGAAATACTCAGACGCCGCGCCGTTCGTATATTGGCAGTTGATTTATTGTTACTGTTCACACCTTTTGGGTGCTCCAGTAACAGTATACAGCCCATTTTTAGTCGCCTTCGGCGAGGGGCTGGATATTATGGCAAATGTTGCTTTATTGGCCGGTCGCCGTGCAGCAGGGAGCACGACGCCGTGTGAACTGTAACGATTTATTTCTGGATAAATATTTTTGCGGACAAAGAGTAAAAATGTATAGTATTTTTTATAAAGTAGTGTTAAAATAGAAGAAATGCGTAGCTTCAAAAAATAGCATCAAATAAATTTGTATGTGTGAGGTTACGAAAATACATGATATAGGAGGTTGCATAAATGGCGAGAGGACGCAAAAAACAGGTAAATCTTACATTAGAGGAACAGCTTGAGGCAGTGAATAACGAGATTGCCGCATGTGAGGAACAGATCAAAGAACTGAAGCGTAAGAGAAAAGAGATAGATAAGCAGATCAAGGAAGAGAAGAAGGAAGCTCTCTTTAAAGCTGTGGAGGAGTCAGGCAAAAGTATAGACGATATTCTGTCCGCTCTTTCCGAAGGCTGATGTTGGCGCGATGTTCACAGCAAATGGATTTTGCCGTGAGTGTAATGATGTGAAAAATGAAATGCAGGCCGCTATGAGAATGGGATAATTCTGTGGCGGCTTCTTTTCACGGAGGAAAAAACTCATGATACAGGATATAGCTCCGCATCATCTGGACAATGCATACCGTCCTGTCCCGCCGGACCGGGACAGTATAGCCTTGTGTTATGAAGGACGCGCCTGTCTGATGAAACGAGCGGGAGAAGAGATCATTTTTCCAAGATTTGCGGATCTGGAGAAAGAAAATACGGAGATTTACAAAGCTTATACCTATCTGTTCCAGGTAGATGAAGAACGGTATTATCTGGTCACGGAAGCAAAAGGGGACTGTCTGTCTGACTTTGAGCTGGAGGATCTGACTGTTTTCCGACAGGCCGAACCACAGTACAGGGCATTTGCCGGAATTACGGGTCATCAGTTATACCATTGGTATCAGGCCCACCGGTACTGCGGACAGTGTGGTTCTCCCACAAAGCCGGACGGGAAAGAGCGGATGCTGTATTGTGAAACATGCCGTTCCATGGAATATCCCAGGATCTGCCCTGCCGTGATCATCGGCGTGACAGACGGAAACCGGCTTCTGCTTTCCAAATATGCAGGGCGGACATATAAAAAATATGCGCTCCTTGCGGGCTACACGGAAATCGGGGAGACGATGGAAGAGACCGTGGCACGGGAGGTCATGGAAGAGGTGGGGCTGAAGGTGAAGAATATCCGCTACTATAAAAGCCAGCCGTGGGCGTTCAGCGATACCATTTTGATGGGCTTTTACTGTGATCTGGACGGATCGGATGAGATCCGGCTGGATGAGGAAGAACTGGCGCTGGCGGAGTGGTTCGAACGGGAGGAGATTCCGGTCACGCCATCCAGGGACAGCCTGACCAATGAGATGATCATGCGGTTTAAGAATGGAAGAATATAAGCGATGTAATGCGCGGCTGAATAAAACAGCATGGTACTTAAGCTTGCGGAAAGTAAACAAGAAGCAAAAGAATTTGGTATAGCATTTGCCAATTGAATATATAAATGAGAAAGGAAGAAACATGATGAGAGCAGAATTTGACGAAACCTTGATTACAGGAAACGAGATGATCGATTCCCAGCACAAAGAACTGATCGGCAAGATCAACGGATTGCTGGACAGCTGTGAGGACGGCAATGACAAGCTGGCGGCGGTCAAGACGCTGGACTATCTGGCGGAATATACGGATTTCCATTTTACGGCGGAGGAAAAGCTGCAGGAGGAAATGGAGTATCCGGGGATAAAAGAGCACAAAGAAGAGCATGCTAAGCTGAGAAAGGTGGTAGATGAGCTCCACCAGATGCTTGTGGAGGAGGAAGGGCCGACGCCGGCATTTGTAGAGCAGGTGAACCGCAACGTGATCGACTGGCTGTACCGGCATATTAAAGGATTTGACCGTTCCGTAGCGGAATACAGGTTTATGCGCGGGAACAGCGCGAATCTGTAAGAGACGGAAGACTCATCGAACGTGACTGATTTTGAGTATCAGAAAAGCAGTTCGCTTTTATGCGGATCAGGACAGCAGAGAAAGATCGTTTCCTGCTGCAGGATCGATAAGGAATACGAAGGAGTGGTTTGTAATCATGCATGCAAATCACTCTTTTATATAGAAGTATTACGACTCCGCTTTTGGCTTATGCGGGTGAAGTGAATTCCAGCTATAAAATATATCAATTAGTTACAATTTACGGTCGGCCAGGCTATGAATTGTAACAGCAATTATCTTCAAGCGACTCTATGCTTTACAAATGACGGGAAGTGTGGTATGGTTACAAATAGGTTAGCACTCGGTCGAATAGAGTGCTGACAGAAGGAGAGACTGTTATGATTACAATACCCATTTATGATATGATCATTTTGCCGGATGTGACCTATTATTTTAAGAAAGACGTACTGAAGGATCTGGGGGCACAGGGCGCCGAGAAGGGGGATCAGCTCCTGTTTCTTATGCTGAAAGAGGATAAGAGCAGGAAGGACATGACCATGTCAGATTTCTATCCGATCGGTGTGATCGGGGAACTGGAGACCATTGACGGGGACGGCAATGTGAGCGTCAAGACCGGGGAGCGGGTGGAGGTATCGGATCTGCAGGTGACAGAGGAAGCCATTGAGGCGTCGGTGTCAGTCAGAAAAGTGGAGGAGGACATCGAGTCCGAAGAGATCCAGGAGCGTTTTGAGAAAATGCGCTCCACGCTGCTTCATTTTATACAGGGATTCCAGTGGGGAATCTGGGCGCGCAGCTATGTCCTGCACTGGAAGTCCATGAATGAGGTGGTATCTGCCCTGTCCGGATATCTCACACTGTCAGACGATGAGAAATATGCGATCCTTGCCTCAGATACGGTATCCGAGCGTATGGAACGGATCGAAAAAGCAATCTATGAATTTATCGAGATGGCCAGAGTCAGCGAGGAAGCGGAGACGGCGCAGCAGGAGAAGCACGAGAAGGTCTATCGGGAAGAAGCCATCAAGAAGCAGATCGATTTTCTGCAGAGGCAGCTCGACGAGATGCATCCGGAAAATGTCTCCGATATCCGGAAGTTTGAACAAAAGCTCCAGGATTCCGGGATGAACCAGGATGCGAGAAAGGAAGCCGACAAGGTTCTGAACCGGATGAAGCAGGAAGGGAAGGACAGCCACGAGTACGGGCTGCTCTATGACTATCTGGACTTTGTTACCAGCCTGTCCTGGAAAAAAATGGACGCGGAGGATGTGGATCTGAAAGAATCCGAGGAAATCCTGGACCGCGAGCATTACGGACTGAAAAAGGTGAAGCAGAGGATCGTGCAGCAAATGGCGGTGATGGCGCTCAAACAGAGCCAGTCCGGCTCGATCCTGCTGTTTGTAGGCGCGCCGGGAACCGGAAAGACGAGTATCGGCCAGAGCATTGCGGAGGCCCTGCACCGGAAGTATGTCCGGGTCAGCTTAGGCGGCGTGCGCGACGAGGCGGAGATCCGGGGACACCGCAGAACCTACGTGGGTGCCATGCCGGGCAGGATCATGGAGGGGATGAAGCGCTGCGGGACCTCCAATCCGGTGATGGTATTGGATGAGGTGGATAAGCTGTCCAGGGATTACAGCGGCGATCCGGCAAGCGCGCTGCTGGAAGTATTGGATCCGGAGCAGAATAATAATTTTACGGATCATTATATGAATGTGCCTTACGACCTGTCGGATGTGCTGTTTGTATGTACGGCCAATACCACGGACACGATACCGGAGCCTTTGCTGAACCGGATGGAGGTGATCCAGTTCCCGGGCTACACGGCGGTGGAGAAGTTCCAGATCGCGAGGAAGCATCTGCTGCCCAAAGCCATGAAGGGAATGGGAATCAAGGCCCAGAACCTGAAAGTGACGGATCAGGCTGTCCAGGCCATCATCAGTGATTATACCAGGGAATCCGGCGTGCGCGGACTGAAAAAGCGGCTGGACGGCCTATGCAGATATGCGGCGGTGAAGCTGGTCAAGGGCGAGCAGAAGAGCATCACGGTGAGCCCCAAAAGGCTGCCGGAATTTTTGGACCGGAAGCCCATCCGGCATGAGGAAGCGCTGGAGGAGAAGAAGCAGGGGATTGTCACCGGGCTTGCATGGACGGCAGCAGGCGGGGAGATCCTTTTCGTAGAGACTTTATTTACCAAAGGGGAAGGAAAGGTGAAGGTCACCGGACAGCTCGGGGATGTGATGAAGGAGTCCGCCCAGATTGCGGTCAGCCTTGTAAAATCCAGATATCCCGAAGCGGCGGAGGCATTCAAGACCAATGACCTGCATATCCATGTGCCATCGGGCGCGGTTCCGAAGGACGGACCGTCAGCCGGGATCACCCTGACTACGGCCCTGGCGTCCTTAGTGACCAAAAAGCCGGTGAGCCCGGAATATGCTATGACAGGCGAGGTGTCCCTGCGGGGGACGGTGATGCCAATCGGCGGCCTGCCGGAAAAGCTGATGGCAGCGCAGCGGGCCGGAATTTCCAAGGTATTTATACCGGAGGACAATGTGGATGATCTGGACGATGTGGCGGAGGAAGTGAAGGAGAAGCTGGAGATCATACCGGTGAAGAAGGTAGAGGAAGTGCTGGAGAGGGTTCTTTGAGCTAAGGAACTGTCTCAAAATATTATGTATATCTTGCTTGCCTAAATTTGTATAGGCATCGTTGTCATCAGTCGCCGCAGCCCACTGCGGCTTCTTCTTCCGCCAGCCTATGCAAATATACTGTTGATAAAAAAGAGGTTGGAATGATGGTCAGTTTGAGTACATTGTGTTATATCGAAAAAGACGATCAATATTTGATGCTTCACAGGACGGTGAAGAAGAATGACATCAATAAGGACAAATGGATCGGTGTGGGCGGACATTTTGAAAAAGGGGAGAGCCCGGAGGAATGTCTGCTCCGTGAGGTGAAGGAAGAGACGGGATATACGCTGACGTCCTGGAAATACAGGGGAATCGTGACGTTTCTCTATGGGGAGGACGTGACGGAGTACATGTCCCTCTATACGGCGGAAGGGTTTGAGGGAGAAGCGATTCCCTGTGACGAAGGAGAGCTGGAATGGGTGGAAAAGAAAAAGATCCAGGAGCTGGACATCTGGGAAGGGGATAAGATCTTCTTCCGGCTTTTGGAGGAAGGGTATCCATTCTTTTCTTTGAAGCTGGTCTATGACGCCAAGGGAACTCTGCTGTATGCGGCGCTGGATGGGAAGCAGATGGAATTAGACGTGCAGACAGACCGGTGATTACGCGGAGAACCGGATGAACAAAAAAATGTATCCGGAACCGGGCAGGCTCTTTTACAGAAGCGTGCAGATCCCGGATACAGGTTTTGGAAATGCTTTTGGATACGGAAAAGCAGGCGGACGCTTGTGCTGCCGCTTTGATCGTATGTATGTTCAATCAGCTGACGCCTGCAGCAGATTCAGGGCAGTAGCGGTCTTCATAGGCGGCCTTTAAGATCTGGACAGCCTGTGTTTCCGTAAATCGGCTGCTGTCGATGCACAGATCGTAAGAAGTGATGTCCAGCCATTTCTCATCTGTAAAATACTCGTAATAATTGCGCCGCTCTTTGTCCATCTTCTTTACATAAACACGTGCGTCCCGTTCCGGAATATCCATCCGTTCGGCAGCCGTTGATACCCGGAAGTCGAAGGGGGCGTGGATAAACACGCGCAAAGCCTGCTTTTCCAGGATATGTCCGGCACAGCGCCCGATGATGACACAGTCCTCACGTTGGGAAAGGGAGAGGATGATTTCGCTTTCGGCCTGGTACAGTACGTCATTCATGGGATAAAAGCGGTATTGGGGCGCCATCTGCATTGGTTCGTCCAGAGGATAACGCCATTGACTGGCACGCTTTTCGTCTACTTTCTGCAGTTCTTCATATGGGATGCCTTCCTTTTCGCTGGCAATCCGGATGAGTTCCTTGTCATAGTAATGGATTCCCAACTCGTCCGACAGTGCCTTTCCAATCTTTCTCCCATTGCTCCCATACATCCGATTGATGGTAATGATTCGTTTTGTCATATTACAGGGCTCCTTTCACTTCCGTGCCGCGCAGCAGGCTGCATGGCATCGGGATACCTTGGTGTGCAGAAAAACCGCGGGCGGCGGGATTTCTGCAGTGGAAAAATATCGGTTTCTATGAATACATTATAACAGAATTTTCAGAAAATGACTATAAAAAGAGGGGGATCCGGAATATGTTGCCCATGTAATGAGGTACTATTTGGGAGGAAATTTGTTTGCGGGATTATTTGGAACAGCCAGATGGTGTCGGTGGCAATGGCACAGCTTGGAAATGAAGGCGGTCAGAAGTTCTGGTCGTGGTATGGGGTTTCACATAGAGAAGAATGATGTGCCTGCTTTGTCAGCTGGCGCGCGGAACAGCGCGGTTTGATCACGGGCGGGGCGGCAAAAGGATAAGCGAGTTCTCAGGCCAGGTGACATTAAGTTACAGGTCACACCTTGACCAGGCGTGCCCTGTAACTCAGGCCGTCATTTTAAATTGCCTACGGCAATGGACGGCCTGAATACCAGCTCTTATGTGCATCCTCCCGACCAATCAGCGTGGTGATTGGTCGGGGTGTGACATGTAACGACATTAACGTTAAAAAACAGACAATTCGCGTGTAAATTTGTATTTCATCTCATGGTTATGTTACACTTTTTGATAACCGGGTCCTGCATAAATAATGTAGGAAATGTATTCGGGCACTATGGAAATATAGGGAAATAATGAAAACAAGCTGTACAGGATATTTTCCTATGGTTCTTGAAAAGGAAACAGGAAAGGAAGCATAAGATGAGAAAAGTGGATTTTAACGAAGGCTGGACCTGTAGATGCCTGACACGTGACGAGGCGGAGTATCCAGTGGCTCTGCCTCATGACGCTATGTGGTCAGAGGCCCGTACAGAGGCAAGTAAGGGAGAGAATAATATCGGGTGGTTTGAGGGCGGAGACTATGAATACCGGAAATTATTTTTTGTATCAGAAGATGACCGGGACAAGAAGATCCTGATAGAATTTGAAGGAGTCTATCATAATGCAGAGGTCTTTCTCAATGGGAAAAAGATTCTGTCCCGTCCCTACGGCTATACCAACTTTTATGTGGATACAAAAGATGCGCTGCTTTACGGTGAGGAAAATGAAATCTGCGTGACCGCCTATAATTCGGATCAGCCCAACAGCCGTTGGTATCCGGGAACCGGAATATACCGCCCGGTATTTCTCTGGATTGGAGAGGAAAAGCACATTCCGGTTAACGGTGTGCGGATCCGCACCGTCAGTTATGAACCTGCTGTTATAGAGGCGGAAGTCAAAACCAGTATCAATGGCCGAGTGAAGATTGAGATTTTTGATGACAGCGAAAAGTGCGTGGAAGTAAAAGAACTGGAAATCGAATCTCAAGCTTCTGTCCAGATGCAGATTCCGTCTCCAAAACTCTGGAACTGCGATACTCCAAATCTGTATCGCTGTAAAGTGACATTCGGGGAAGACGTTGTGGAAGAGCATTTTGGAATCCGGCTTCTGGAGTGGAACAAAGATGCAGGCCTCACCATCAATGGAAAACGTGTTATCCTCCGCGGCGCCTGTATCCATCACGACAATGGAATCCTGGGGGCATGTGCCTTCCCGGAAGCAGAGGAACGGAAAGTGCGGATTTTGAAGGAACAGGGCTACAATGCCCTGCGATCCGCCCATAATCCCTGCTCCAAAGCCATTTTGGATGCCTGTGACCGTCTGGGCATGTTGGTGATGGATGAATATGTGGATGTATGGTATATCCACAAGACAGAGCATGATTATGTGGTTCACCTCCCCCGCTGGTGGAAGCAGGATCTGAAAGATATGGTGGAAAAGGATTACAACCATCCGTCCGTCATTATGTATTCCACAGGAAATGAGGTATCGGAGACTGCCCAGAAAAAAGGAATAAAGCTGACAGGCCAGTTTACCCAGTACCTTCATTCTCTGGACAGCACCAGGCCGGTAACCTGCGGGATCAATATTTTCTTTAACTTTTTAAGTTCCATCGGTTTTGGGGTTTACAGTGACGACAAGGCAAAAAAGAACGCCCAGGCGGCGGAGAAGAATGCTCAGGCAGCACGAAAGAAAACAGATGCAGGGAAGGAAAAAAAGAAAAAACCGGTGGGAAGTGAATTTTATAATACTCTGGCCTGCCTTGCCGGGGACTATTTCATGAAATGCGGAGCCACGCTGTACCACTGCGATTTAAAAACCAGAGACGCATTTGCCAATATGGATATTGCAGGTTATAATTACGGCATCTTCCGCTATCTTCATGACCTCAAAAAATATCCAGACCGTCTGATTCTGGGAACAGAGACGTTCTGCAAGGATGCATATTCTTTCTGGGAAAAAGCAAAACAGAATCCACGCATTCTGGGAGATTTTGTATGGGCCGGTATGGACTATATCGGAGAGACGGGTGACGGAGCCGCAGAATATTCGGACTATAAAGAAGAAAATCCGGCCTGCCGCATGACCGGAGGCAACGGGCGTGTGGATCTGCTCGGAAAACCACGGGCAGAGGCCGCATTTACCCGAGTCGCCTTTGAGCGGGAAAAGGGGCCGCTCATTGCGGTCAACCCGGTATACCAGAAGGAGAAGCTGAACCTGACCGGGTGGCAGCTGACGAAGGCGCTGGAAAGCTGGTCGTGGCACGGGTGTCAGGGGCAGACAGCCACGGTGGAAGTGTACGCAAGGGCCGCAGAAGTGGAACTTCTGGTGAACGGGCAGGCCGTGGGCAGAAAAAGCTATAAAAATACATGCCGAAGGGTATTTAAAACAAAATACGAGGATGGAGAAATTACGGCGGTTTCCTATGACAGCATGGGCAGGATCATCGGCCGCCGGACTTTGAAAACAGCAGGGGAAGATATCCGGCTCAGGATTTGTCCGGAACAGCAGGAAGTAAAGCCAGGGAAGCTTGTGTTTATTCCGCTCCAATATACAGATGCAGAAGGGATCTGGAAGCCGATGGCGCGGGAGCGGCTGAAGGTATCTGTGGAAAACGGAGTCCTGATGGGGCTTGGCAGTGCAAATGCATATGTAAAAGGAAATTACGCGCAGGATACGGCGGACACCTATTATGGGGAGGCCATGGCGGTTGTCAGGGCCGGGGAAGCCGGTGTGGTAACCGTAACGGTGGAAGACAGCCGGGGGAGCCATACCGCAGAGGTTCTGTGTAAATAAAAATATATAAAGTGATTGCTGGACATAATGGCAAGGGCAAAAGAGCATCCATAAATACAGCGAACAGAGGGGACTTTTGAGTTTGGACGAAAATAACCGGCCCCTCCATTCGCGTCAAAAAAAGTGCAGCTGACGTTCCTGGCCATCTGCCGGAAAAAAGACATGCTATAATCCTTACATCAAAAAGAGAAAGGGAGAGAAAGAGATGAGTTACAGAAAAAATCTTTGGCGGGGCTTGTCCACCTGCACGGCATCATTGCTGGCGGTTTCTCTGGCAGCAGGTCCGCTCGTAGACAGCTATCGCACGGACATTGACAAATTCCTTGGAACGAAAAGCAGCATGATGATCACGGAAAATAAGGACGGAGAAGATTTGTATACTTACAAGTCGGATTATTCCAGCACCACGGAACTTCTGGATTCCATCGAAGATCTGGGGGAACGTATGAGTGAAGAGGGCACGGTCCTGTTGAAAAATGAAAACAATGCCCTTCCGCTTACTGAGGACGAGACACAGAAAATTTCCCTGCTGGGCTTTTCCAGTTATTATCCGGTACAGGGCGGCGATATGGGAAGTTCCCTGACAGCCAATGGCGGGGGCGGAACAGACAACGGCGGAACAGACGCAGATACGGTAGATTTTGTACAGGCATTGTCTGCAAAGGGCTTTGGCATGAATGAAAAACTGCAGGAGCTTTACAAAGGTCTGGAATCGAGCTTTAAGACAGAGATCGATATGTGGGGAAATATCATGGAATATTACCACATTACCGCTCCGGCGACAGACGGTGTTTTTTCCAGCAAAGAGCCGTCTCAGGAAATCATGGACAGTACGGATCCTTCATGGAAAGACAGTATGGATGATTACAATGTGATGCTGGTGACCATTGCGCGTTCTTCTACGGAAAACGGAACCTATCTGCCGGGAGAGACGGGCGTAGACCCGTCACAGAATCTGAACCAGACAGATCCTTTGGGACTTTCCGATGACGAACGTGATCTGATCAATGCGGCAGTTGAGGCGAAAAAATCAAACGGCGGAAAAGTGATCGTGCTTCTGAATAACGCAAACGCCATGGAAATTGACGAGATCAAGAATCATACCGGTGTGGATGCGATCATGGAGATCGGCCTGCCGGGAGGATATGGTTTCTATGGAATCGCAGATGTCTTAAGCGGGGAGGCAAATCCTTCCGGCCATCTGACGGATACCTATGTTGTGAAGAATGCAAATTCTCCCGCGGCACAGAATTTTGGCAATTTCGCATGGACAAACCCGGATCCGTCTACCAGCACCAATTCTTTTGAGGTAGAGGCGGAAGGGATCTACACGGGATATAAATATTACGAGACCCGTTATGCGGATGTGGTGCTCGGGCAGGGAAATGCTGCTTCTAAAGCAGGAAGTACCACAGGCGGCGCATGGGATTATGACAGTGAAGTTTCTTATCCATTTGGTTATGGGCTGTCCTACACGACTTTTGAGCAGGAACTGGAAAGTGTGGAGGTAGATCTGGATTCCAAAACAGTGACCGCAGAAGTAACAGTGACGAATACCGGTGACGTTGCGGGAAAAGATGTGGTACAGTTCTATACATCTGTTCCATATACCGAATATGACAAAGAGCATCTGGTAGAAAAATCGGCAATCCAGCTTCTGGATTATGAAAAGACAGATCTCATTGAGCCGGGTAAATCCGAGAAGGTGACCATCACGGCAGACGCGCAGGATATGGCAAGCTGGGATTCCACCTGCAAAAATGAGGCAGGGACTGCGGGAAACTGGATTCTGGATGACGGAACTTATTATTTTACCGTAGGAAACGGAGCGCATGAGGCGGTCAATAATGTGCTTGCGGCACAGGGCGCGGCAGCAGACGGGGACGAGGGAAATGTAAAGACATGGGATTTAGACAACTTTGATTCGGAATCTTTTGCGGTGACATTAAACGGAACTCCGGTAGAAAACCAGCTTGCAGACGCAGATCTGAATTACTATATGCCTGATACGGTCACCTATCTGACCAGAAATGACTGGGAGGGCACCTGGCCGAAGACTTATCAGGATCTGACGGCGACGGATGAGATGCTGGATATTATGGACAATGACATCCGTGAGATTACGGCCCAGGGCGACCCTGAGTCTGTCATATTCGGCGCAGATAATGGCCTGACACTGGCTGATTTAAAGGGCGTGACAGATATTGAAGACGAGCGGTGGAGCCAGCTGATCGACCAGATTGAACTGGAAGAGGCTTTGATCCGTACTGCATTTGGCGGAACAAGCACGAAGATCATTGAATCCATCGTATCTCCTGAGGTCATTCAGAACGACGGACCGAACGGTTTTAACTCCTATCCTCTGGGACAATATGCCAATAAGGATGCTTCCACAGGCGACCCCTGTGCAGTCGATCCGGATGACCCGAACCTGGGCTACAGGATGGGGGTTATGGGAAATGGCACAGTTATGGGGCAGACCTTCAGCAAACAGCTCATGGAAGAATGGGGCAAGGTGATCGGAAACTATTCCCTGTGGGCAAATACAACGATTTTCTGGGGGGCAGGCACGAACCTTCACCGTGTACCGTACAATGCGAGAAATCATGAGTATTTTTCAGAAGACGCAGTGCTGACAGCAGGACAGGCTTCCACATTCATTGCCGCGGGACAGGAATACGGAACCATTATTGCGCCGAAGCATCTGGCATTTAATGATACGGAGATCAACCGGACCGGTATTGCCGCGTTTATGACCGAACAGGCGGCAAGGGAAAATGAACTCAGGGGGACACAGGATTGTATCGAAGAGGCAGGCGCCCTGGGTGTGATGTCCACCTATAACCGTGTGGGATGTACACAGAGCAATGCCCACGAAGGACTGCTCCTGAACATTCTCCATAAGGAATGGGGCTTCAAAGGCCTGATGTCGGAAGACTTCATTCAGGACCCGAATTATACGGTATTAAAAGAGGCCGTACATAACGGCGTGACCATGACCTGTAATACAGGTGACAACAATATCGAGGCAGTCTCTGCAAAATGGCCTTACTGGACCGTGGAAAATGTAAGCCAGGACGAGACTCTGCTTCAAGACTTGAAACAGGTGATGCTGTATCAGAATTATGCGCTGGCGAATTCCAATGCAATGGACGGTATGTCTACCAGTACCCACATCGAAAAGGTCAATACATGGTATGACAACCTGGTATTGGGCCTGAGAGCCGGATTTGGCATTCTGACAGTTCTTTGCATCGCAATGTATCTTCTTGGAATGAAGAAGAAAGAGCAGTAGGAAAGGGGAAAATGAGATGGGCGAGAAAAGAAAGATTGGTATCGGATATATCCTGACAGTTTTGACGATGATCGTGACTGCCGTATCACTGTTCCTTTATCTGCAGAACTGTAAGACAAATTATTTTGCAAATATGGGCGTTGACACGACAGTGGCTGCATGCCTTGTGGCTGCGGTGGTGCTGGAAGCATTGATGCTGGCTTTATCCATGAAGCAGGGTGAGAAAGCGTATCTGGACGCGATCCCGGTAGTGTGCGGAATCCTGACGGCTGTTGCGGCAATCCAGTTTATCGGAAGCAGGATTGCGGGCGCGGCTTCCATTATGACCTTTGAAAGCAATGCAGAAAATATGGCGGACCTGAACAATGCCATTGTTGCCATGGCCTGCTGCGTGATCGCATTATTACTGGTGATGATCAGTTCCTTCTTTAAAGTTGTGAAAGAAGCATAAATATGGAAGTTTGGAACTGCACGGTAATACCGCTGCAGTTCCAGAAAGGAATGAAGAAATATGAGCAGTCAGAAAAATGATTTTTGGAGCAGTCCGCTGACTCGTTCCAGGATTACGGCCTCGGATGTCAGGACACCGGAGATGCTTCTGGGCTATTTTATCGGCCCTTTCGGAGCGCTGCTTTCATCCGGTATATTTACCAGCATCCTGCAAAATTATTTTACGGATGTTCTTCGTCTGGATCTGACGTTTCTGACAACCCTGCAGTTGTTCTCCACCATTCTGATCGTAGCGGCAAACCTGATCGTGGGACAGTTGATCGAGCGGACAAAAACCTTTGCCGGAAAGGCAAGGCCCTGGATCTTGCTTTCCGCGCTGACCCTGTCGGCGGCCAGCGTCCTGATGTTCATTGTTCCCTTTGAAGGGGCGGCAAAGCTGGTCTGGGTTGCCATTGCCTACAACTTGTATTATGCAGTGGCGTATCCAATCTATAATACGGCAAATTCTACGTTGGTGCCGGTGTCTACAAGGGACAGCCAGAAGCGGGGCGCATTGGCTTCCTTTACCAATGTGGCGGGCCTGGGCGTTATGGGATTTGGCTCCATGGTATTTCCGATTTTAGTGTCCTTTGCGTTAAAAGATAATCAGGCATTGTGGTTTATGGTTATGCTGGCGGTTGCCGTATTTTCCGCGCTGACCATCTATCTGCAGTTTATGTTTACCAGAGAGCGTGTGACAGAGGAACTTATGGCGTCCGGTGGGAAAGAACCGGATGGAAAAGCGGCGGAATCCGTGTCCTTGTCCGCACAGCTGAAAGCCGTTGCAAGCGAGAAAATGTGGTGGACCGCAATTCTGTTCTACCTTGTATTTCAGTGGAGCGGCGCCATCAAAAATGGCTCCATGTCCTTCTTTTGTAAATGGGTATTGGATAATACTTTTTTTGGCTCCGCCGATGCATGGGGGGCTTCCCAGTCTCTTTTGAGCATTATGGGGGCGATTCCGATGGCTCTGGCAGTTGTGGTCGTGGTTCCGCTGTGCAATAAATTCAGCAAGAGAGTGGTTGTATTTATCGGAATGGTGATCGGTGTGGCAGGCGGTTTGATCGCCGGCCTGGGAAACGGAAGCATTGTGCCGGTAGCAGCCGGCGTTGCGCTGAAATGCCTGGGGTCTTCTCCGGCGGCTTATGTGATTCTGGCAATGCTGGCAGATGTGATCGACCATATTGAGTTTAAGGAAGGGATGCGTACCGATGGATTGACAATGTCTATCTATAGTTCTATCATGGTAGCAGGGACTCCAATCTGTAATTCCATCTTCAGCGCAGTCCTGAATTTCAGCGGATATGTGCAGGATGCGGATGTGGCGCTGGGGACGGCGGCACAAAGCGCGGCAGTGCAGAATGCGATTTCGATCAGCTATATCTGGGTGGAGACTGCTGCTTATGCGGTTTGCGCGGTGCTGATCTTCCTGTTTACGGTGGAAAAGAATCTGCCGCAGGAGCAGGCGCAGATTGCGAAGAGGAAAGAACGGGAAGTGGGATAATGTCTTAAGTGCAGTGGATGGAGTACCATCTGCTGCATTTTTGTAGTAGTCAGTTACGGATAGAGGAGGGCGCAATGGAAAGAAAACGGCATATTGTTTCATGTGTCCTTTGGGTTTGTATTGCCTTTGGTGTCATGGGATGCGGCAAAAGGGCGCTGGAAGAAAAGGATTTCTGCCATCTTGTGCTGGAAGAAGGGGAAGGTTTTTTTGTGGAGGAAAGTGCCCTGACGGTGGAACGGGGGAAGGATGCGTCTTTTGAGATGATCCTGGAGGATGGATATGAACTGCAAAATGTGAAATATGGAGATGACAGGGAAACAGGAAGTGCTGCCCACAATTATTCCGTGAAATATGATGGGGATGGCAGAGCGCTTACTTTGACGCTGTATGACGTTCGATATTCCGAGACTGTGCAGGCTCGGGTTGAAAAAAGTGATGTGGTCATCCGGTATCATGCCAATGGGGGCCGCAGATGTGAAAGCAGGGATATGGCGGATGAAGGATATGGGGAGGATGGCGGCGGGGATGAAGTCCCGGTTGCTGTTGTGCGTTCCCATTTGCGGCCGAATACGTCGATTGGTACAGATTTATTTGAGAGGACCGGCTATACGCTGATTGGCTGGAATACAAAGCAGGACGGGAGCGGGACTCAGATCGGGCTTGGCAGCAGGGTGGATACTCAGGAGGGGATGTTACTCTATGCGCAGTGGGTTCCCTGGACAGATGCGGCTCTTTTTGAGTATGAAGAACAAGGAGAATTTGCACGGATTATAGATTATCAAGGGCAGGAAGATACGATCTGTATTCCGGCAGAACTGGATGGAAAGAAGGTACGGCGGATCGCAGAAGGGGCATTTGCAGGTGTGGATTGCAGAAGAGTGATTTTGCCGCCGGGAATCTATGAAGTGGAAAACAAAGCGTTTGAAAGTGCATCGCTGCAGGAACTTTATCTTTATGATGATATTTCCAAGATCAGCGATCATGCATTTGCAGGATGCGGGCAGTTTGAAACGCTGCATATCAATGCAATAGAGCCGCCGGTATATAGCGGAAATTATTTTGACACCTTCCAGGACAAATATGACAGGCTTTTGCAGTTGAAGGATCAGAAAAAAATCGTATTGTTTTCAGGTTCTTCTACCCGGTTCGGCTATGACAGCGCTATGATCGATGAGGCGTTTGAAGAGTATGAGGTGGTGAACATGGGAGTGTTTGCCTATACTCCGGCGCTTCCGCAGCTGCAATTGATTCTGGAATGTATGCGGGAAGGAGATATTCTGATCCACGCGCCGGAATTTGATGCCAGCAACCGGCAGTTCTGCGGGCAGAAAGCTTTGGATTACGCCACATTTGCCATGATGGAATCAGGTTACGATGTGTTTACAAAGCTGGATATCCGGGATTTTGAGCAGGTATTTACCGCATTTTCTTCTTACAATGCCGGGCGGGAAGGAATGGAAAAGAAAAATTATAAAATCTCTGCGTCTCATTATGATGAGGATGGTATTCCGGTAGAAGAAGACAGCTATAACGAATATGGGGACTATTGCCTGTATCGGCCAAATTCTGCAGAAGAACAGCCAATCTATGGCCTTCCGGTGCATTATACAGTCAATGCGTTTCCAAAGGGACAGTATATTGAGCCGTTAAATGCGGTGTATGAGCAGTTTTTGGAAAAAGGGGCTGACGTTTATTTTACATATTCGCCCCGTAACCAGTATGCCGTGTCAGAGGAGAGTACACCCGAAGAACGCGCGCGGCTGCATCAGTATTTTCAGGAGAACCTAATTGTGCCGGTGATCACGGAACTGGAGGATTCTCTGGTTTCCGGGGTGTATCTGTATGGGACGGATAACCATCTGTCTACCGAAGGGGTGGAGATCCGGACCAGGAGGATCATTCAGGAATTGAAAGAAGAAATGGAAAAGGAACAGGATGAGAAATGAAGATCGGAATCATTTGCATTATTTGTGAGTTTTTTACTGTGGCCGGAATTTTGTATGCGCTGGTCTGCGGCGCTAAACTTCAGGAAATTTTGGCGGGGGTGCTTTTGATGCTCTTTGTGAGCCTGCTGGTCGTCCGGGCGGGCAATAAGAGAAACGTGAAGAAGGCGATCGGGCCGCAGAGCGGACCGGCCGTGAAAAATGAGGAAAATATATGAATTTTACATCTTTGGAATTTATCACTTTTTTTCCGGCGGTCCTGATTCTTTATTGGATCATGCCGGGACATAGAAGATGGATCCTGCTTTTAGCGGCAAGCTACCTGTTCTATATGGACGGGAGCCTCAGATCAGGGGCGCTGCTTTTGTTTACTACAGGGGTATCCTATACGGCCGCATTACAGATGGAGAGAATCCGACGTGAGAAAGGGGCGGGGGCAAAAGAGATTAGATTGTGGATGCTGTTAGCTCTTGTCTGCTGTCTGGGGTGTCTGGTGATTTGGAAGCGAAAAGGCTTTCTGGTTGTAGGAATTTCGTTTTATACATTCCAGACATTGGCCTATGTGCTGGATGTGTACCGCGGACAGATCCGATGTGAACGGCATTTTGGATATTATGCATTATTTGTCTCTTTCTTTCCTCAGTTGGTCGCCGGACCGATTGAACGGACGGAAAGACTTCTTTTGCAGTTAAAAAAAGTACAGGTCTGGAATCGAAATGATATTATTGATGGGGGCTGGCTTATGCTCAAGGGCTTCTATAAAAAACTGGTGGCAGCGGACTATCTGGCGGTTTTTGTGGATGTTGTCTATGCTTCGCCGGGGGAGGCGGGGGGACTTGGGGCAGTCCTTGGGACTTTATGCTTTGCGGGGCAGATTTATTGTGATTTTTCCGGCTATACGGATATTGCGCGGGGGACGGCGCTTATGATGGGAATCCGTCTGACAGAAAATTTTAATAATCCATATGGGGCGGAAAATATCCGGGAATTCTGGCAGAGATGGCATATCAGCCTGACAAAATGGTTTACGGATTATGTGTATATTCCGCTGGGAGGCAGCAGGAGCGGTAAACTGATCCGCTGCAGAAATATCATGGTGGTCTTCCTGCTGAGTGGGTTATGGCATGGGCTGTCCTGGAATTACGCAGCCTGGGGGCTGCTGCATGGAGTCTGTTTTTTAGCGTATACATTGTGGAATGAAGTCTATCCGTCCAAAAGCGGCATGTATTTGCCTGGCCGGTTTGTTACATTTGGATTTGTCTGCTTTGCCTGGATCTTCTTCCGGGCAGAGAATATGAGGGAGGCAGGGCAGGTCCTGGGGCAGATCCTGTTCCACTTTGCGGATCTGGGAATCTTAGAGACACTGCAGTCCATGCAGATACAAGGAATCGATTTATTGCTCCTGCCGTTGGCGCTGGGCTGCCTGCTGCTTGTGGAACAGATGCCGGATACAATCTGTAGGGCCAGGACATTAAAAGAGACCGTAAAAGTATCATTTCTTGGATTTTATATGGTAAACGCGATTGCCATTTCCTGGCTGGTTGGAGCCGCGGCGGACAGAGGAAATTCTTTTATTTATTTTAGGTTTTAAGTGTGGATTCGGGGGTAAGGACATGGAGCGGACAGCGAAAAAAGCGGTACTTATCATAACATGGGTTCTTCTTCTTGCGATACCTGTATTTCTCATTGTATGTGCCCTCTGTCTGCCTGCCAGGTACGAAGAAACATTTTTAGGTGAACTGAGAGAGAAATGCAGGCGTCTGGAGGAAATCGAAGGGAAGCGTATCATACTGGCGGGAGGGAGCGGTATTGCTTTCGGCTATGACAGTTCGATGCTGGAGGGGGCATTCCCGGAGTACCAGGTTGTAAATTTCGGGATGTATGCAGGGCTTGGAACGAAAGTGATGCTGGATTTATCTGAGGGATCCGCTCGGGAAAATGACATTGTGATCCTGTCGCCGGAGCAGGAGGCACAGACTCTTTCGGACTATTTTAATGGAGAAGCCATGTGGCAGGCGGCGGACGGGGAATTTTCGCTGCTTTTCAAGATCAAACGCGGGAACTGGGGGCAGATGCTAGGGACGCTGCCGGGTTTTGCGGCAGACAAATTCCGTTATCATTTACATGGGACAACGCCTGAGCCGGAAGGGATATATCGGAAGGATTCGTTTAATGCATACGGAGATATTGACACAAAGCTGTGTGGGCAGAATATCATGCCGCAAGGATACGACAGGAACACTCCAGTTCGTTTTACAGACGATGTCTGGCAGGAGGAGTTTATAGAGTATATGAATACCTATGCCTTACAGCTTGAGAAACAAGGGGCAAAAGTCTGGTACCGGTTCTGTCCGGTCAATGCGTTGGCAGTAGTGCCAGGGGATATGTCCGCATATTACGAAGCGCTACAGACAAAGCTTTCTTTTCCGGTCATCGGGAACCCGAATGACAGTGTAATGGATGCGGAATGGTTTTATGATACAAATTTCCATCTGAATTCCAGCGGGAAGATTGTGAACACGATCCAATGTATTCGGGATATAAAAGCCATGCTGGGAGAAAGTACGCAGACGGCATATGAATTTCCAAATAAACCGGAAATGCCGGCGGATACGGGAGGAGATTTGGAGGAACAGCCAGAAATACTGTATGCAGATATTTATGCGGGAAATGAGGACATCCAGGCTATCACGATACCGAAGGAGGTTGCACTGATTGAGGACGGCGCATTTGAAGGTTGCAGCCGGTTACAGGCGATCATACTTGAAAATGAACAGCCATCAGAAATCCGTCCGGGGCAGGGATTACTGCGTGGAACAGATGCGGATATCTATGTAATAGACAAGGTATTGCCGGATTATCGGCTGAATTATTTTTGGTCCATGTATGCAGGAAGGATCAAGGCACAATCCACGTTAGAAAAATGACGTTTTACGTCAGGAAAAAGCATCAGTCGAAAAAAAAGTTATAATAATCCATTATAAGCGTGGACGAAACACGAAATAACAGATAAAATGGAGTGGAGGTTCTAAGATGAAAACAAAACAAGCATTTAACCCGTATCTGCCAAGTTATGAATATGTACCGGATGCTGAGCCGCATATTGTGGATGGCCGTGTTTACATTTATGGTTCCCATGATCTGTTCAACGGCCTGAATTTTTGCCTGGGGGACTATGTGTGCTGGTCTGCCCCGGTCGGGGACTTAAGTAATTGGAGATATGAGGGCTGTATTTATAAGAGGGAGCAGGATCCGGCGGCGCCCAGGATCCGCCTGACGAATGGGCTGGCGGCTCCGGATATGGTACAGGGGCCGGACGGAAAATACTATCTGTATTATTTCATGGGCGGCACAAAGATGATCTCTGTGGCAGTCTGCGATGAACCGGCAGGAAAGTATGAATTCTATGGATATGTAAAATATGAGGATGACGTGCCTGTAGGCAAAAAGAATGAACCATTTCAGTTCGATCCGGGAATCTTCATGGATGACGACGGACGGCTGTATATGTACAGCGGTTTTGCGCTGGCGGGGAATCCCATTCTTCTGGACGGCTCTAAACCGACGGAGCATGGCCCCATGTGCTTTGAACTGGATCCTTCCGATATGCTGACGGTGAAAAAAGGCCCTGTGTATATTGGGATTGCAGGAGAGAAGGAAGCGCCCGGGACCCCTTATGAGGGACATCCTTTCTTAGAGGCAAGTTCCATGCGTAAATTCAATGGAACCTATTATTTTATCTACAGTTCCCTGAACAGCCATGAACTTTGCTATGCCACAAGTGACAATCCCACCAGCGGTTTTTCGTACGGGGGGATTCTGGTCAGCAACGGAGACATCGGAATGCCGGGCGTGACAGACGTGAACCATGCAAAAAATTATACGGGAAATACCCACGGGAGTATTATTGAGATCAATGGAGAATATTATATATTCTATCATCGCCACAGCAACCGGAAGCAGTCTTCCAGACAGGCCTGCGCGGAGAAAATTCGTTTCGAAGACGGAAAATTTTATCAGGCGGAACTGACATCCTGCGGGCTGAACGGAAAGCCGCTGTCTGGAAAAGGGCATTATCCCAGTTATATCGCCTGTAATTTATATGGAAAAAAGGGAACCAGATTTTTAAGCATGATCAAGCATCCAAAGAGAGGCTACCCCTACTTTACTCAGGACGGTAAAGACCGTGAATCAGGAGATGACCAGTATATTGCGAACATGGATGACGGCGCGGTGGCAGGGTTTAAGTATTTTGACTTAAGAGAAACTTCCAAGATCAGGATTAATATCCGTGGAAATGCCTCTGGCATGGTTTATATCCGTACTGCGGAGAATCAGGAGCCGGTGGCAAAGATTGAGGTAAAACCGACAAAAGATGTGCATGGTTTTGTCTCGGAACTGAAAGCACCTGGAGAAAAGCAGGCGTTGTTTTTCAAATATGAAGGAAGAGGAAGCTTTGACTTTATTTCTTTTGATCTAGCATAAGAATGGCTGCAGCGAGGGACAGTGTATGATACACATTGCGATTGTAGAGGATGACGTCCATGATAAAGCCCGGCTGAAAAAATGTCTGAAAAGATATGAAGAGGAAACCCAGCGGCGGTTTGAGGTGACCGAATTTTCGGACGGCGAGGACATCATTACAGAGTATATGGCAAAATATGACCTGATACTGATGGATATTGAAATGACCTTTATGAATGGCATGAGTGCGGCCCGGCGGATTCGGGAAATGGATCCGGACGTGGAACTGATCTTTATTACAAATATGCCCCAGTATGCAATCCAGGGCTATAAAGTAAATGCATTGGACTATCTGTTAAAGCCGCTCTCCTATTTTTCATTTACGGAGACCATGAACAAGGCACTGAAACGGATTGGGACATCGGAGAAAAAATATGTCGTGGTTGCCACAAAGGGAGGAAAAATGAAACTGGATATTTCCGGCATCTGTTATGTGGAGGTGCTGGATCATCTTCTGCTGTATCATACCACCGAAGGAATTTATGAGGCCCGGGGAACGCTGAAAGATACACTAAGCCAGCTGGATGAACGTTTTTTCAGCTGCAGCAGGAGTTATGTAGTGAATCTGGATTATGTAGAGCATTACCGTGGAAACGATCTTACGGTGAACGGTGATGTCCTTGCCATGAGCCGGGGCAGGCGGAATGCATTTCTGGACGCGCTAAATGCACATATGAATGGAGAGTGGGGATGAAAGGAGCGGAAATCTTGAATACACCGGGATATTACTATGCATTTGCCTATTGGATGTCCGCATTTGTGATCATCTTCATTTATCACGATAAGCCGCGGCAAAAAAAACATTGGGCAGGAGATGCGGCGGCATTTGTGATCCTGCAGGTATTCATGTATCTGACAGACGGCGTGGCAAAGTTCCTGTTCATACCGTCTATGCTGCTGATCATCTTTCTGGTGCTTTTATATATACGGATAAATTGTGATTTTACGTTAAGGGAAACAGGATATTACGGGGCTACAGTGCTGATCAATGCGGAGTTTGCCGCATCCCTCTGCTGGCAGATCTACTATAACTTTGCGTTCGATATTCCAAAGGATTATCAGGTTTTCTGGCGCGTTGGAGAAATGGTCCTGGTCTATGGCCTTATTTATGCGGCGATTTATTTTCTGGAGCGGCATCTGCGCAAGGATATTGAGGAACTTCGGCTTACCGGCCGTGAACTGCTGAGCGTATTTGTGATTGTGCTTATGGTATATAGTGTCAGCAATATGAGTTATGTGGATACGGAATGGCTGTTCAGCAGCGCCATGAGCAGGGATATCTTTATTATCCGTACGTTGACGGACTTCTGCGGGATCTGTCTCCTTTATGCCTATCATATCCAGGTACGTGCGATGCAGATGCGGTTTGAAATGGATACCCTTCAGAATATCATGGAAATGCAGTATAAAAGTTATCAGATGTCACAGGATAATATTGATATGGTGAATCAGAAATATCATGATTTGAAGCATCAGATCACACTGCTGAAGGCAGAGACAGAAACGCAAAAATCCGTGGAATATCTGGAGCAGATGGAACGGGAGATTAAAAGTTATGAAGTGCAGAACAAGACAGGAAACAAAGTGTTAGATGCTGTCCTTACTATCAAAAGCATGGCTTGCCAGGGGAAAGGGATTGAACTGAAGTGCGTGGTAGAAGGGGATCTCCTCTTCTTTATGGATGATATGGATGTCAGTGCCTTGTTTGGAAATATGCTGGACAATGCCATAGAGTCCGTGGAAAAGCTTCCGGATGAGCGGATGCGGCTGATCCGTCTCTATGTGGTTCGGGAAAAGCAATTTCTGCGAATCTGTACGGAAAATTACTGTACGGAACAGATTCAGTTTAAGAAAGGCATGCCAGTGACTACAAAAAAAGATAAGCGTCTCCATGGATTTGGGATGAAGAGTATCCAAAGTACAGTTAGGAAATATGACGGCTCTGTGATGGCTGCTCTGAACTCGAACTGGTTTGAGGTGAAGATTTTAATACCGATTCCTTAGGAGAAAAGGAACAAGCATTGTTAGTATGTGATATCAGTCCCTATCATGAAAAAAACAGTCCAAATATAGAGTCAATGGTAGATGCTTTTTCAATTGTGGCACATATCCCAATCCTAGAAGAAAAAATATATGTGAAGCAATGTATAGGAAAAAATAAATGTTCTAAAAAAGATGGATTTGTTATTCAAAAAGAAGGTCAGGAACGAGCAGAGATGAAAAACCTTATGGCGAATATTATAGAACATTGTCAGGACAGGGGGAGTACTACCACTATGACAGAATCGGATGAAGATGCAGAAAAAATGGAGGAATATCTAAAACGATTAGGACTTCATTATAACAGTGACTGGCTGTATAAGCGGGGAGAGTATTATAAGGAATTTCATAAGACGAAACCGCAGAGAGGTATAGCACCAACATTGATTGACTGGATGTATATTGAGATTGATTATCAAAAATTTATGGAGGATAAGAAACAATATTTGGTCTGAGATAGTCAGGGATTTATAAGGTCATATTTAGAGAAAGGGACGGTTTACTTCTGGAAGAATGGAACGAATTGTGGCATGAAAAGCTGCTTGAGGACATTTCTAATATGGTTTTGAGATGTTTTGGGCATTATTGTAGATGAATTCGCTGGTGGAAGATAGAAAGGCTAATATTGAAATTTGTGTCATTCCGAACAACTATCCAGTAAATTATAAGGTCGAATATCATTATCGGAGTGTCAGCACTAAGCAGCAGTTAAAGGGACAGGAATCGAATACCTGAAAAAATTCTCCGCACTGCGGAGAGAATTGGAGGATTTATGGAACTTGCTAAATATGAGAATAGGCTCTATTTAGAAATCAAAAAGTTGATAGATAATAGTCGCAATAAAGTTGCTTTCATTGTTAATTCTGAGATCACAGATTTGTATTGGAAAATTGGAAGTCATATTAATGAAAATATACTTAATAATGAACGTGCAACATATGGAAAGCAGATTATAAAATATTTATCAGAAAAGTTGACGCAAGAGTATGGACGTGGATGGAGCGAAAAACAGTTGCGGCATTGTGTGCATTTAGCGATTACATTTCCTTATGACGAAAAATTCTCCGCATTGCGGAGAGAATTAAATTGGACATGTATAAAAGCATTAATGTATATAGATGAACCGTTGAAGAGAGATTTTTATATCGAAATGTGCAAAATGAACCATTGGAATACTCGAACGCTTCAGGATAGAATTAATTCTATGCTGTATGAGAGAACCGCTATTAGCAGAAAGCCGGATGAGCTGATAGTTCAGGAATTGTCATTATTGCAAGAAGAAAATAAATTGACTCCGGATTTAGTGTTTAGAGATCCATATTTTTTGGATTATCTGGGGCTTACGGATACTTATTCTGAAAAGGATTTGGAATCTGCAATTATTGCAGAATTGCAGCAGTTCATTATAGAATTGGGGTCTGATTTTGCGTTTATGGCTCGTCAGAAAAGAATTACGATAGATAATGAAGACTACTATATCGATCTGTTATTCTTTCATAGAAGACTGAAGTGTCTGGTCGCTATTGACCTGAAATTAGGAAAGTTTGAAGCGGCACATAAAGGACAAATGGAACTTTATTTACGTTGGCTGGAAAAATACGAAATGGTTGAAGGGGAAAATCAGCCGATAGGGTTGATTTTGTGTTCTGGTAAAAATGAGGAACATATTGAACTGATGAGACTCGATGAAAGTAATATACGAGTTGCGGAGTATATGACAAAACTTCCAGACATGAAGTTGCTTGAGGCTAAACTAAAACAATCTATTAACAGGGCTAAGAAGAGGCTTGCTTCATCATTAGATTCAGGTCGTTCCTAGATAGATCTGAGAATCAAGATATAAAACTGGAATTTTTTTGCGGTAATTGGCTCTCTGTTTGTAGCCCCTGTTTGTCCGTGTTAATGATAAGTTAGTTTCTATACTTCCTTATCACTGTAAACATAAGGGTTTTAGTGCTTATAATAGCGTAAATGATTTCATTGTCCGAAATAGCTGTCCGTTTAGAAGTGTCATATAAAACGGTATAAAGGGCGGTAGTAGACTTAAAAAAGACTGGCGATATCGAAAGAGTGTTGACTGTTTGGCACTCTTTTTTTGGTGGCCGTATATAGAAAAAAGAACAGCGGATTTTTCATTTCCTTATAAATTCTTCATAATTCCAATTTATCCTTATATATGTAATCGGATATGAAGCAGAAGATTTTACTGCATAGGCTGAGTGCTCAACTGCTATTACAAAGTACCCGATGAAAGAGGATAAAGGAAAGGATGGAATATGATGAAACATATTTTAGAAACAGAGTGTGTAACAAAAGAGTTCCGGGGGCATTCCGCAGTGTGCGGCGTGTCTCTGCAGGTGCCGGAGTGCTGTGTATACGGGCTTCTTGGCCCCAACGGGGCGGGAAAATCGACGATTCTTAAGATGCTGACAGGGATTTTTAGGCCCACCAGCGGGAAGGTGCTTTTTGACGGACATCCATGGAGTCGGAAGGATCTGGCAGAGATCGGCGCGCTGGTGGAGACGCCCCCGGTATATGAGAACCTGACGGCCTGGGAGAATCTGAAAGTCCGGGCGCTGATCCTGGGAATATCGGACGTCCGGATTCGGGAAGTGCTGGAACTGGTGGATCTGGCGGATACAGGGAAGAAAAAGGCGGGGGCATTTTCGCTGGGGATGAAGCAGAGGCTGGGACTTGGGATCGCGCTGCTTAACCGGCCGAGGCTTTTGATCCTGGACGAACCGCTGAACGGACTGGATCCGATCGGGATTCAGGAGCTGCGTGAAATGATCCGGAGATTCCCCCAGGAGGGGATCACGGTGATCGTGTCCAGCCATATCTTGAGTGAGATCGCCCAGACTGCAGACTATATCGGGATCATCGCAAACGGGATGCTGGGTTATCAGGGAGAAATGCCGGAGGAAGGACATCTGGAGGAATTATTTATGAAGATTGCGGCGAAGCACCGGGCGGCTTAGGAACCGGCGCGAAATCATATGTACAGACTGTGCGTTAAGAGAAACTGGCAGGTATATATTTGGAAGGAGAAGAGATCAGATGAGAGAATATTATATTGCGGAGAGTTTAAAGAACCGGCACACCTTCGCGGGGAAGCTGGGCTGGATCATGCCGTTGACGGTGGTGGCACTGTCGGCCATGCTGACCTGGGATTATTTTACAATCGACTGCTATAACTGGTGGTATACAGTTCTGTTCCCGGGAATGGCTGCGTTCCTGTGCGGGGCAGTGGGAAACAGGGATAAGAAGCTGGGGAATCGGGCCATCTGGACGCTGCCGGCAGAGCCGGGGAACATATGGGACGGAAAGATCCTGTACGGCATCCGCTGTATGGGAACAGCCCTGCTGGTGCTGGGAGGCGTGACCCTGGCTGCCGGTATCGGAATGGAACAGATCCTGCACAGAGTATTACGGATCAGCCTGACACCCGGACAGCAGATCTTTGCGGTGCTGATATTGTTTACAGTGTCATTGTGGCAGATTCCCTTCTGCCTGTTTCTGCAGCAGGCTATAGGGACATTTCCTATGGTGCTTCTCCATATGGGCATGTGGGTTCTGTGCTCCGCCGAACTGTCGCTGAAACCCTATTTCTGGGTGCTTCCGGGAGGAATTGCGTCCCGGATGATGTGTATAATCTTGGGGATACTGCCAAACGGGCTGGTAGCAGAACCGGGAAGCATGACCTATTCACCGGAACTGATGGAACGGACGGGGCTGCCTCTGGGAATCGCGGCATCGCTTATCTGGTTCTTTCTTTTCTGGCGTTTGAGCCGGAGGTGGTTTGAAAGGAAGGTGGAGAGATGATGGAAGCTGTGAGGACAGATGTAAACAGATCGGGGGAATTAAAAAGTTCTGTAAAGGAAGAAGTGACGCCTGAAAAATTAAAAGAGCATGTAAGGACAGAAAGAGAGCAGCCCGGGGAATCCGGAAGGTCTGCAAAAGTGAATAGAAGCATACAAGGGGAACTGCTGCGGCTCATAAAAGCGGAATTTTGGAAAGTGCGGCATACCCTTTTAACCTGGATTCATCTGCTGGTTCCTCTGCTGGGGATTGTGGTGTTCCTGATGTACTACAGTTGGTCAGGGTGGAGTGACGAAGGGAAGGTATCCGGGTACATCCAGGTATTATCCATTGCATTTCCGCTGATCATCAGCGTAGTCTGCTCCCTGTCCGTGGAAATGGAGGAACAGGGGCATTTCCAGACGATGCTCGGGGCGATGGTGCATAAAAAAGCCGCGCTGCTGGCAAAGTGGGCGGTGCTGGCGGTGCTGGGGCTGGGGGCTCTGCTGCTGGCAGTGGGAGGGTTTGCGGCGGGCTTCGGGATGATGACAGGAGGGTCGGTCTATACACCGGCGCAATATGCAGGGATGGTGGGGGTGCTGTGGCTGGGAGGAATCAATTTGTACCTCCTTCATCTGTTCCTGAATCTGGCATTTTCCAAAACCATTTCTATGTGTGTCGGAACAGCGGAGCTGCTCACAGCGGCGTTGTTTCTGACCGGGCTGGGGGAAGGGCTGTGGCAGTTTTTTCCCTGCTCCTGGGGTAGCAGATGGAGCGGATATCTGCTATTATATTGGAAAGGGCAGGCGATGCCTGCCGGATTTGTATCCCGGAGCCTGGGAATCGGCGCAGTTCTGACGGCGGCGCTGTGGGGAATGATTTTCCTGTGGTATCATTATTATGAAGGAAGGCAGTGTCATGATTAATATATTGGCAGTGGATGATGAGAAACATATCTTAAGGCTGATTCAAAACGCGCTGGCAAGGGAAGGGTATCATGTGACGGCGGTGTCAGATCCGCAGGAGCTTGAAAAGCTGAAACTCACGGAGTATCAATTGATCCTTCTGGATGTCATGATGCCGGGGAAGGACGGATTTGCGCTGTGCGGGGAGATTCGGGATTCGGTGGACTGCCCGATCCTGTTTCTGACCGCAAAAACGGAAGAGGCGGATATCATGAAGGGGCTGGGCGTGGGAGGGGACGACTACATTACCAAGCCCTTCGGCATCGGAGAGCTTCGGGCACGGGTGGCGGCCCATCTGCGGCGGGAGACGAGGGAGAAAAAGCAGGCGGTGTCGGTGGGCGGCGTGCAGTTTCTTTTGAAGGCGAAAAAGGTGCGGTACAAGGATGAGGAACTGGATTTTACAAAGAGTGAGTATGCGATCTGCGAGTACCTTGCGCTGAACCATGGCCAGGTATTTTCCAAGGAGCAGATCTATGAGCATGTCTTCGGCTATGAGAAAGAGAGCGACAATTCGGTGATCACCGAGCATATCAAGAATATTCGGGCAAAATGCCAGAAGGCAGGGCTGGAGCCGATTGAGACGGTGTGGGGGATCGGATATCGATGGAGACAGGGATGAGGAGAAAAGGACAAAAAACAATCGCAAATGTTTTTCTGAGATATATCTGCCTGCTGGCAGGAGGGGCGCTGATGTGGCTTCTGATCCTGGTCTGCATCTTTATCGCGCTGGAGGCGTCTGGGGAGGTGCTTCCGGCCAATTATGCGGAGCTCTGGCTCAATGAAACGGCGGCAGAGATCCGGACGGCTTCGGAAGTCACAGAGAACATGATACCTCCGGAGTGCACCTTCGGAGTCTACAAGACAGATGGAAGCTGGCGGTACGGTACGTTTTCCGGGGAGCTAAGGGAAGTGGCCTGGGAGCACTATGAAAAGAATGATGCCTATACCGATGGCAGTGGGTACCTGCGTTTCCTGGAACGGGATAAGGGGGAGGTGTGCATTGTAAACTACAGGATTACTATGCTGTATCGGAACGCATTTCTTAGAAAATGGGTTCCCAGGATGGATTTTCTGCTGGTGATCGGATATGTGGTTCTGTTCTTGCTGCATACGTTCGTGGTCTCACGGCATTTTGGGAAAGATATGGGGGCAAGGCTTGCGGTGCTCAATGAGGTTACGGGAGAAATCCGGAACCAGAACCTGGATTTTGAAAGGACGCATTCGGAATTGAAGGAAGTGGAGGAAGTGCTGGATTCCCTGTATCAGATGAAGGAGGCCCTGAAAAGCTCCCTGCATCGGCAATGGAATTTGGAAAAGGGCAAAGAGGAGCAGATTGCGGCGCTGGCCCATGATATCAGGACTCCGCTGACGGTCATCCGGGGAAATGCGGAGCTTTTGGCGGAAGGGGAGCTTGCGGAGGAGGAACAGGAGTATAACCGGGATATCCTGCAAAGCGTGGCGATCATGGAGGAATATCTGGAAATGCTGCATGAGATTCTGCAGGCAGACCGGACAGAGATGGAAAACGGCAGCGCACAGGAGGATGACGAAGAGCGGCAGATCACTTGTGAAGCGCTGGCCGGGAAAATGGAGGAGCAGGCCAGGCTTCTGGCATCCGCGCGGCAATGTGGGGTTACGTTCAGAAGAGGCCCGCTGCGGGGCATGGTCAGAGGGAGTGAAAGCCGGATGATCAGGGCATTTCAGAATATTGTCAGCAATGCGCTGGATTACAGCCCCCCTGGGAAAGGGATACGGATTGCGTTTTCCAACAGGGAAGAAGCAGGGAAGGCGTATCTGCTGGCGGTAGTTACGGATGAAGGGCCGGGATTTTCAGCGGAAGATCTGAAATATGCCGCCGAACGGTTTTACCAGGGAGATAAAAGCCGGAGCAGCAAGGTGCATTATGGGATCGGACTGCACACGGCCCGGCAGTTTGCCATGGGCCAGGGGGGATATCTGGTGATGGAGAATGGGGAGGAAGGCGGGGCAAAAGTGACGCTTGGTATGTTACTGTTGACTCCTGGGCCGTGCACTGCGCTGCACGGTCACAGGCCAGTACAGTACTAGTATAACTCACGATAATTACCGCTACCTTACACACAGGATAAATTTTCATGTGCAAGGAAGCTGGGAATGAACAAGAACAAATAGAGGACAGATATCAAAGATTGTGTTATAATGTGAACACTTGACGGGAGTTTTACGGAATTGAGGAGCGTGATCGGTGATGGGAATGTATTTGAATCCAGGAAATAGTGGATTTGCCGGGATCAGAAATGACACATGTTGACAAAAGCGGATTGATCGGCCTGGTCAACGAGACGATAGATCCCCCAGGCGCTTGACATGCTTGCTGGCCGTCGGAATCGGCTACAGCAGAGAAACAAAAGAACATGCCTGTAAGGTAGAATGGCTGGAATAAACACAGGAAAGGTACAGAACATGGAAAATATACGTTCAGTCATGGACTTTGAGTTTGATACGAGAAAAATACAGAATACGCATTTCCACCAGAACCCCGAGATCATCTATGTGCTGGAGGGCGCTCTGGAGCTGGAGATCGAATCGGAGACCCAGGAGCTGCAAAAAGGGGAATTTCTGCTGGTGAACGCCAACAAGCGGCATTCCCTGCGGGAGACACGAAAAGACCTGCTCATAGTCAGCATCCAGATGAATTTTTCGATACTGGTGGAATATCTGGGGACGAACCAGATTTTGTTCTGGTGCAATTCCGCGGCGGACAAAAGCGAGGCTTACGAACAACTGAAAAAGGTGCTGGACCGGATGCTGAACCGGTACTATGACAAGGAAAAGGAAGGTGCTCTGTATCTCAACAGCATTTATTACGAGGTATTGTATCTGCTGACCAGCTACTTTATGATCAAGGCGGACGATAACCGGCTGAAAGAACAGGTGTCGCCGGACAATTCCCGGGTGTTTGAGATCCAGAATTATGTGCAGGCCAATTACCAGAAGCAGATCAGCCTCAATGACCTGGCAAAAAAACTGTACCTGTCCAACGCCTATCTGTCCAAGTATATCAAGAAGCGGTTCGGTCTAAGCTTTCTGGAATATGTGAACAATATCCGGCTGTTCCATGCGGTGGACGAGCTTTTGTATACGGAGAAGAAGATCACAAGAATCGCGCTGGACAACGGCTTTCCCACATCGGCATCCTTCAACAAGGCATTCCGGGACATTTACCATATGACGCCCTCCGCCTACCGGACCAGCGTGCGGCAGGAGGAACGGGAGGATATGGATGCAGCCGGACAGCAGGAGGAAGTGGGGCAGAGGGTGAAGGACTATCTGGCAGGCAGCGTTACGGTGGAGGACACCGTCGCGGCCAGAAATATCAGCCTGTTTACCGTGGACGCTTTGAAGACGAAGGAATACACCAAAAACTGGTGCAAGATCATCAACATCGGGCGGGTGGAATCACTTCTGGACAGCAGCATGCAGCAGCAGATTCTGCTTATGCAGGAGGAGCTGGGATTTTCCTATGTCCGGATCTGGAACATCTTCGTGGGAGACATGTACGATGAGGACGAGGAGAAAGGGTGGCACTACAATTTCAGCCGGGTGGACCGGGGGCTGGATTTTCTCGTGGATCACAGGCTGAAGCCGTATATCGAGCTGTCCTTCAAACCGATCCATGTGAGTTATACCATCAATTCCACCCTGGCCCAGAAGGAGAACGACATCATTTTCCACGAGCGGGAAAGCTATGAGAAGGTGATGCAGGATTTGGCGGCCCACCTGATCAACCGGTACGGGCTGGAGGAGATCGAGACCTGGTATTTTGAACTCTGGAAAGACGAGCGGATGAACATGCTGGACGAAAACGGATGGTATTTCGACTGCTTTGAGATCGGATACAAGGCTTTGAAGCAGATTTCGCCCAGGATCAGGGTGGGCGGCGCAGGATTTGCCATGGGATATGACCGGCATCAGTACCGGGATCTGATCAGCAACTGGAAAAAGCGGCAGATCCGTCCGGACTTTATCAGCGTGTACGCCTACTCCTATGAGCTGATCCAGCAGAATAACATGTATTTCGGGAAGCGTTCGCTGGATCACAATTTTGTAAAAAATCAGGTGGATATTTTTAAAAAGATCCTGGCGGAGGAGGACTTTGTGCCGGAGGAACTGCATATTACGGAGTGGAACTTCACCATTTCCAACCGGAACTGCATCAATGACAGCTGCGCCCATGGAGCCTATGTGATGAAAACCTGCATTGAGTCCATTGGAAATGTGGATATGATGGGGTACTGGCACGGGTCAGACCTGCATACGGAATTTTTTGATACGGAAGGCGTCCTGTATGGGGACAACGGGCTGCTGACCAGGGACGGGATCAAGAAGCCGTCGTTCTACGCCTTCCATTTCCTGCATTTCGCCCAGTCCCGACTGCTGGGAAAGACGGAAAACGCCCTGCTGACCACCAACGGCAGAGGCACCTATTCCATTGTATGCCACAACTGCAAGCAGTTCAATTACCGGTATGCCATGAAGGAGGAGAAGGACATCCGGATTGAGGAGATGGACGAGCTGTACGAAGACCTGGAGGCGGTTCACTTGAAATTCGAGATCCGGAATGTGAAAGACGGGGATTATCTGATGCGGGTATTCTATGTAAACAAGGACAACGGAAGCGTGCAGAATACCTGGAAGGATATGGAGTATATCAGAAATCTGTCAAAAGGGGAGATCGACTACATGCGCCGCAGCGCTATGCCCAGGGTGGAGCTGCGCAGGCTCAAGGCGGAGGACGGGGTGCTCCGGGTGGAGGCGAAGCTGGCGCCACATGAGATCAAGGCGCTGGATATTCGGTATCAATACTAGTACAATGTTGCATTAATTTTGAAGTAATAAGCGTTCGCTGTTCATGTCAGTACAAGGCGGAGGAAGGAGGCGATGCCGGTAGCATCGTTGACTGACTCCAACGCAGTAATGGCATGGACAGCGAGCGCTTATTACTCAATTATTAATGCAACATTGTACTAGTGTACTGACCGCATTATATTCCAATAAACCTCCTTGTCTAATTTTCCATCGGACTGCGTTGACTTCAATCGACGATCAGGTCATAAGGAATCCTCCCGCAAGCGGGTCCCTCCTTGTGACAACAGTAACCACATCGCCTCATTCAGTCGCCTTGCCGATGAAAAATTATCCTGCGGAGTTTTACCGGATATAATGCGGTCAGTACACTAGGGCTGATCCGACTGTCAATTGCAATAAAGGGACGCTTTCCCCTGCGAGAGCGTCCCTTGAAAGTATTTCCGGCTGTGCGGCTGCCAATCCGACAGCTGGAAGTATTTTGACATTTAACGATGACTGCCGTTTTTCAGGCGGAATCGTCCAACCAGGCTCTTCATGAGCTGGGACTGGCCGGACAGCTCCTGGCTGGCCGCGGCGCTTTCCTGGGCGGTTGCGGAGTTGGTCTGCACCACGCTGGAAATCTGCTCGATCCCCATGGAGATCTGGGAGATGGCGTCTGCCTGTGTGCTGCTGGCCTCGGAGATCTGGGAGATGATATCGTGCATCGCGTTGACGCCTTCCACCGCTTCTCTCAGAGATTTTGCGGTTTCGTCCGCAATCTGTGTTCCGCTGGCTACTGCCTGCAGGGAATTTTCGATCAGGGAAGCCGTACTGTGGGAAGCATCGGCGCTCTTGCTTGCTAAGTTGCGGACTTCATCGGCCACAACGGCGAAGCCTTTTCCGGCGTCTCCCGCGCGGGCTGCCTCCACCGCTGCGTTCAGAGCCAGGATGTTGGTCTGGAACGCAATATCTTCGATGGTCTTGATGATCTTGCCGATCTCATCGGAACTATGGCTGATATCGTTCATAGCCTGAATCATATCCTGCATCTTCTGGTTGCTTGTATTCATCTCATCACTGACCGTATCCGCCATGGAGTTGGCCTTTCTGGCGTGCTCCGCATTTTGCTTGACGCGGTTCGAGATCTCGGTCACTGTGGCGGCAAGCTCTTCCACGGAGCTGGCCTGTTCCGTCGCACCCTGGGAAAGCGCCTGGGCTCCGCTGGATACCTGCTCGGAACCGTTTGCCACCTGCTCAGAGCTGGAACTGATCTGAAGCATGGTGTCATTCAGCCGTTCAGAGATCGTGCGGAAGGAATCCAAAAGAGGACGGAAACCGCCGGTATACTCCTCGGCGCAGGCGGAATCTATGGTAAAATCTCCGGAAGCCATTTTCGCCAGAAATTTATTTTCATCTTCAATGATGGCCTGAAGCTTGCGGATCAGCCTGCGTACCTGTGAGGAAAGGTCGCCCAGCTCGTCTCTCGACTCATAGGAAATATGGATATCCAGGTCACCCTGCGCCATCTTCGTAGCGGCCTGCTCAATTTCAAATAAGGGAAACTTGATCCCACGTATGATTATAAAGGAAAAGTACACGCCGATGATAATAATGATAATCATGACGGCAGCCTGGGAAAGGAGCGCGGTTCTGTAAAGAGAAATACTCTCCTGGGTCTCGGAATTGCTGCCTTCCGTATTATATGCGATGATATCGGCAAGGGCGCCGGTTACCGCATTGTAAAGTCCGACACATTCGCCGTCCAGAAGGCTGCGGGCCTGTTCGATTCTGCCCTGCTTTGCGAGAGCAAGCAGTTCCTCATCCGCCTTGGCATACTCGCTCCATGCTTTTTGAGCGGCTTCATAATATGGGGTTTCTTCCGGATCAATCAGGCCGCCGTATTTGGCAAGAAGGTTATTCATCTCTTTTTTTTCGCTCTCCAGATACTGCAGGCTGGATTCCTCCTTTTCCGAAGAAACGGCGGTGAGATACGCCAGCTCGTTGAGACGGATATAGGAAATGGTCGTATCCATATCTCTGGCCGTGTCAACGCTGGGAAGCCAGCTTGTGGAGATATCACTTGTTTTCTCATTCAATTTGCCCATCAGGCTGAATGACATGCCCCCGATTATCAGCATCCCGATCAGTGCGACGCCTACAAGGACATAGAGCTTTTGGCTGATTTTTAAATTTTGGATCACTTTTTTCATAACTATAGTCTCCTTATGTAAAAATATTGAAGCTCTTGCTTTCACTTGCAGCTTTTACGTGAAAGTCCATATTTATATCGTCATCTCCAAGCAAAATGATAAGATGGAATTAGGGAAAGTTTTCCACCTGTACGGTTGGATGCTCTAAAGAGCCTCCAACCTACTCATCCATTCGCAAAAACCGTGCTGACGCACTCTTACGTCTGCTAACGCAGCCGTTTTTTTGCTCATTCAAGAGTAGGTTGCTAATCCATAATCTCAGTTTTATTGCAATGAATTGCATAAAACTGAGAGGTGTTAGTCAAAAAAAGTGTTGGTAATTTCTTAAATCAACAACAACTGCCAATTACGGACATCTTTTATGCTGTGCCAATAGCATTCTTGTCCGACTGTGCCCAAGGATGAGAGCAATGTATCCTTCAGATTACTTGCGCATCGAAACGCAATCGAGAATAAAGCATTATAACGGTTGATATACTTCGTAGCAACACCACGATAATGATTATATGTCTCTTTGATAAATGAATGTAAGCTGTTGACTGTATTAAGGTTAAAAAATCCATGATGTTCTTCACGATTGATATCTACAACTGTGCAGTCTGCCAGCGTTTCGAGTACATGATAACTACGCAGTCCATCTGTAAGCACAAGGGTAGACTCCGCTATATGTCCTCGAAATATTCCTTCGAGTTCTTTACTGGATGGTTTTGCCCTGTTTACGCTCGCGGCAATTACACCGCCATCACGCTGGACGCCCGTACAGATGGAAATATATTCATTTGAAATCCCACGTTTGGCCGCTTTTGCGCCGTGTTTACGCGCTTCACGGCCTGCTGATTCCGGAACCGGGCCTCCCTTATAACAGTCAAGGACAAATGTTTCATCCAATTCAGCAATGTCGGAAAGGAGCACGGGATTTTTTTCAAAAAAATCTTGTAACGCCATAAGCACTTTATGTCGCATATTGAAAGATGTTTGATGGGAAAATCCATATTTTTTTGCAGATTCATCCAAAGTTTTCCCATAAAGTGTATCTTGTATAAAATCAATCCACACAGATTGCGTGTAATGGGAATTGGCCATCAAGGTATTTGTTGTATGCATATAGGTTCGTTTACAATCATAACACATAAAGCGCTGTTTTTTATTCTTGTGGCCGTGCTTGATAACATGTGAGCCGCCACAATACGGACAATCTGGCAGGGATTCAGATTGCTGATTTACGAAAACAATGCCAAGTACAAATTTAATAATCCGATCCAGATCAGATTCAGATAATGTTTTGATATAGTCAAAGAGTGTATTTATTTTGTTTTCCATAAGATTATCCCCCGTAAGTCTTTGTGATAATCTAATTATATCAGAACAAGTGTTTGCGTTCAAGCAAAAAATTAGAACCAACACTTTTTTTGACTAACACCAACTGAGATTATGGATTGCAACCGTACAGGTGGAAAGTTTTTATGCGCAGAGGCATAAGCAACGGCGTAATCCGTATCGTAGGAGAGGGAGACCAGAATCCGGGAAATTCCTTTTTGCTCTGCCAGCCGCAGGGCATTCCCGTGGAGGGTGACTGTAGGCTGCCCGTTCTCGTTTTCCAGGATCTCGATCTCATTGAGACGGATGTCATTCCCATGGAGGTTCAGGGATTTAAAGACCGCTTCCTTGCCGGCGAACCTGGTGGCAAAGCTGTTGAGCGGGACCGGCCGGGAGGTGATCAGCGCAACCTCGCCGGGGGTATAGGTTTTCCGAACAAAGGGATCGTTTAAGTCGGCGACACTTTTGGCTATGCTGCTGATTTTTAAAATATCGGTTCCGATGCCGTAAGTCATGGCAGAGGCTCCTCCTTTCGGTAGCTATCCATATTTTATATCTGCAAATCAGAAAAAACAAGTAAAAATCTTCAGGATGCAAAAAAGTACGGACACAGAATTGAAAATGGGGCGAAAAAATGTTAGCATAGAGGAGAAAATGACGTGAAAACAGGTTCCCCAAACAGATAAAGGAGAATGGCCATGCAGGAAATGATTTCGAATGCAAAAGGCTCCAGGTCGGAGCAGACAAGGAAGCGGATCGAACAGACGTATCTGAATCTGATTTTTGAAAAAAAGTGGGACAGGATCACGGTAAAGGAGCTCTGTTCCCGGGCGAATATCACCAGGGGGACGTTCTATCAATATTATGGGGACATCTATGAACTGATGGAACAGATCCAGGATTCCATCCTGCAGGAAATGTCGAGGAAATATAAGGAATTGTCCGGAAATCCAAGGCCGCCGTTCCCAATAGAAGAATTTATTGACAGGTATGAGATTGAGCCGCCGCCCCTTCTGCTGTTCTGGTTCGATTTCTGCAGGGCCCATAAGACGGCCATGGAAGCGCTGCTTGATCCCCACAACGGCGATCCTTATTTTGTGAAAAAGCTGAAAAATATATTGAATGAATACATCGAAGCCATGATGGACAATGACGGGCTGCCCCGGGATGAGCTGCGGGGGTATTTTGTCAGGACCGTTGCGGAACTGCACTTTCTGTCCGCGCGGCTTTGGCTGGAATCGGAGGGGGAAAACGCACTGACGGCTGAAGAGGTGGTGAACCTCCTGAACACCATGCGGGTAGGGGCGGGATATATGACCTATAAGCAGATGATCGCGGCAAAGACCGGGGACAAGACGCCGGTTTGACAGACCCATATGGAGGGGCTTGGAAGGATTCGGTTTTTACAATCAAAATGTTATATTACCCAGAAGACGGACGCTGATTTCCGGGATGTTCCAAAAGAGGACATGGATGGAAATCAGCGTCCGTTTTTGATTCCATGGTATACAGGAGCTGTCAGCGGAAGATGTTCCACCTGTACGGTTGGATGCTCTTTGAACATCCAACCCAACTCATTCATTCGGAAAAACCGGCCGGGGCAGTTAGACACATTTCTGAAATCTGTACAATTTGAACACAAACCGGAAAAGTGTTCTGTTGTTTTTCGTCTGATTTTTCTAAAATAGAATCAGTAAGGAAAAGAAAAACGAGGAGGTTTCCAAACATGGGAGAAGTAGAAAGAATTACGAAAACCGTGGATATGAGCGGGGAACAGGTGGAGATTGTCATGACAAAGATGATGACTCCCTGCACGCGGGAAGAATTTGAGGCAATGTCCCTGGAGGAGCGGGAGCGCGCGAAGATCCAGCCGGCGTTGAACCAGCGGACCTACAGCCCGGAGGAAGGGATCATCTGTATGCAGGACATTCCGGTGAAGATGCGTGACGGCGTGACGATCTATGTGGATATTTACAAGCCCGAGGCAGAGGGAAAATATCCCCTGATCATTTCCTGGAGCTTTTACGGCAAGCGTCCATTCGAGGGACAGGCAGAGTGGCAGATCATGGGGGTTCCTCCCCACACCGTGTCGGACATGTCCAAATTCGAGAGCCCGGACCCGGGTTACTGGTGCCGCCACGGCTATGCGGTGGCAAATGTAGACCCGAGAGGGATCGGACATTCGGAAGGGGACTTTGTACAGTTCGGTACCCAGGACGGAAAAGACGGTTATGACTTCATTGAGTGGGCGGCTGACCAGGACTGGTGCAACGGAAGATGCGGACTGGCGGGCAACAGCTGTGTGGCAATGACCCAGTGGAGGATCGCCGCTCAGCAGCCGCCCCACCTGGCATGTATTGCGCCATGGGAGTCCACCACGGATATGTACCGGGAATCTCTGTGCGAAGGCGGGATTCCGGCAAAAGCGTTTGTAGGCTTTGTGATGCGTGAGGCATGCGGAATTAACTACATAGACAACACGCCGCTGAACCTGGAAAAATATCCGTTTGTCAACTGCACGTACTGGAAGGACAAGGAACCGGACTTCGGGAAGGTGAAGATCCCGGTATACCAGACGGCATGCTGGAATCACCTGCACCTGCGGGGCTCCATCAACGCATTCCGGAAATGCAAATCCCGCCGGAAATGGCTCCGTGCCCACAGGAATTTCGAGTGGCCGGACGCATATAGCAATGAGAACATTCAGGATCTGGAAAAATTCTATGCCAGATATTTAAAGCTGGAGCGCAACGGCTGGGAGCTGACTCCGAAGGTCAGGATCGAGGTTCAGGATGTGGGAGAGTTCAACTACCAGACCAACCGTCCGGAAGAGTCCTTCCCGCTGAAACGGACCAGATACGAAAAACTGTACCTGGATGCGTCCGACAATTCCATGAAGGCAGAACCTGTGGCCGGGGAAGCAAAGGCAAGCTATGACAGTCTGACCGGAGAGGTGTGTTTCGATTACCGCTTTGAAGAGGATACGGAGCTGACAGGATACTTGAAGCTGAGGCTCTATGTGGCGGCGGAAAGCTACGACGACATGGATCTGTTCGTCAACATCCAGAAGCTGAGCACCACAGGGGAATTTCTTCCGATCACCTTGTTCGGGGAGAACCATCCGGGGGCGTGGGGCAAGATGCGTGTGTCCCGCCGGAAGCTGGACGAAAAGCTGTCCACAGATTACAATCCGGTGCAGGCCCACACCTGCGATGAAAAGCTGGAGCCGGGCCAGATCGTGCCTGTAGATATTGAGATCGTGCCCACCAGCCGGTTCTTCCACAAGGGGCAGCAGATCCGTGTCCAGATTGCCGGAAGGTATATCCGTGAAGACTGGTTCGAGCCGCTGAGATGGGAGTCTGACAACAAGGGCAACCACCTGATCTATACAGGCGGACAGTACGAGTCCTTCCTGCAGATCCCGGTGATCCCGCCCCGGTTCCAGGATGGGGACATTATCATCCGGTAATGAGGAAAACTGTGTGAATGCCGGCCGAGAATAGAACATAAAAAAAGAAAGGAATATCAAATCATGAGAGAAGAAGTATTGGCAAAGATCATCGAGAAAGCAAGCAAAATCTGGGGAGCAGACGCATCTACACTGAACGGAGATACGGAATTTGCGTCCATGAATCCCAAGTCCGCACATTATTCACAGATGACCACATTTCTGGAGGACGAATTTGACGCGGAGGTTCCTTATATGAACTTCAAGCGCTGCGCGACCTTCGGGGAAGCGGCGGATTATGTAGCAGAGCTGCTTGACGAATAATAGAATCGGGGCGGGCGGGGAATGAAACAGGTACACGATTTGCTGCGGAGACATGGCATTTCCCGACCGCTCTCAGGGAGAGAGTATCATGAATGAATTTATCAAGAATATGACGGAAAAAGCGAAAAAGAACCCAAAGCGGGTCGCTTTTCCGGAGGCTATGAATGTGGATATCCTGCGCACGGCGGAGCAGGTCACTGCGGCCGGGATTGGCTTTCCGGTCCTGATGGGAAAGCCAGAAGCGATTGAAAGCCTGGCAGGGGAGCATCAGATCTCCACAGCAGGATTCGACTATTTTGATTATACAGAGGAAGAAAACCGCCTGAAGCTGGCAGAGGAATATACGGCCGGACATGAGGATTTTTCCGCCAAGGCGGTTGCCAGGAAATCCAAAGACCCGGTGCGCTGCGCGCTGTTCCTTTTAAAGCTGCATAAAGTGGACTGCGTAGCTGCAGGAAAGGAATATTCTACAGGAGATGTGATTTTTGAAACCATGGGAATCGTAGGGCTGCAGGAAGGCGTGGAGAGCGTGTCCAGCTTAGGGATTGCGGATATCCCGGGATTTGACGGGCCCCAGGGGCAGATGCTGGGACTGGCGGACTGCGCCATTACCGCCCAGCCTGACGCAAAGGATCTGGCGGGCATCGCCATTTCTTCCGCAGACACCGTAAAAAATCTGCTTGGCTGGGAGCCCCGGGTAGCCATGCTGTCCTTTTCCACCTGCGGAAGCGCAGAGCATGAAAGCCTGGATGTTGTCCGGGAGGCGGTAAAGCTGGTGCGCGAATACCGTCCGGATGTGAAGGTGGACGGGGAATTTCAGTTGGATTCCGCCATCATCCCGGCAGTGGCAGCCAAAAAGGTTAAGTGGGAGAGCGAAGTGGCAGGTAAGGCAAATGTCCTCATCTTCCCCAACCTCCATGCAGGAAATATCGGAGTCAAGCTGATCCAGATCTTCGGCCATGCCAATGCCTACGGGCCGGTGCTCCAGGGCTTCGCGCAGCCGGTATGCGACTTCTCCAGAAGCGCGCCGGTGGATGAGATGCTTGGAAACGTGGCCATGCTGGTGATTCGCGCGGCGGCACAGGAGGAGCAGCATGGGTGATTATAAAGTATTTACGGTGAACCCCGGTTCAACATCGACCAAGATTGCGCTGTTTGAAGGGGACAAAAAAGTATTTTGCGCAAATGTCAGCCATGACGCCGGGGCTCTTGAGAAGTTTGAGACCCTTGCGGATCAGCTTGCCTATCGGAAGGAAACGATCGGGCAGCTTTTGAAAGAAAACCAGATCGACCTGAGAGGGCTGGATGCCTGCGTGGGAAGGGGCGGCGGACTGCTTGCCATGGACGGCGGCACCTATGCCATCGACGAACTGGTGCTGGATCATTCCATCCACGCGGCCAACGGGGTGATCCATCCGGCATGCTTAGGCCCCAGCATTGCGAAGGAGTTTGCGGATATGTACGGCGCAAAAGCGTATACGGTAAACCCGCCGGATGTGGACGAGCTCCAGGATCTGGCACGTATGACCGGAATCAAAGGGGTATACCGGATGGTCCACCTCCACGCACTGAACCTGAAAGAGACGACCATCCGCCATGCGGAAAGCCTGGGAAAGGCATATGAGGACTGCAATTTTGTAGTCTGCCATATCGGAGGCGGGATCTCCATCTCTGCGCACCGGGGCGGAAAGATGGTGGACGGATTTGACATCGTAGGCGGAGAAGGGCCCATGGCCCCCACGCGCTGCGGCAGTGTCTGTGCGGCGGATCTTCTGAAATACTGTGAAGGGAAAGACTTAAAAGAGGTGAAAAAGCTCTGCACCAGAAGCGGCGGATTTGTGAGCCACACCGGGATCTCGGATGCACTGGAGCTGACCAGGCGTGCCGAAAACGGCGATCCCTATGCCGAAATGCTGTGGAATACCATGATCTACCAGATTACAAAATGCATCGGCTCTATGGCGGCAGTGCTGCACGGCAAGGTGGACGGGATTCTGCTGGGAGGCGGAATGGTCTACAACCAGGATCTGGTAAACCAGGTGAAGGAAGCCTGCGGCTGGATCGCGCCGGTCTGCGCCTATCCGGGAGAATTTGAGATGGAAGCCATGGCGGCAGGAGCCGGGCGTGTGCTGGACGGAAAGGAAGCCGTGAAAACATACAGCGGCGTTTGTAATTTCCAGGGCTTTGACTTCGCATAAGGAAGAAAACAGGGTGAAAAAAATATGAAATTGAGTAAAACAGACAAGATAAAGATCATCATTACCATCGTCGCCATTTCCTTCATCCAGGGGCTGCAGTTCTGCGTGTCGCCGGTGCTGGGCCCGATCCAGAAGCATTTCCCGGAGGCCGGGGTGAGCATGGTACAGATGCTGGTGACGGCGCCGACCCTGCTTTCCATCGTGGTGGCGTTGATCTCCGGCGCTCTGGTGATGAAGATCAGCAAGAAAAAGCTGCTGGTATTTGCCGGGCTGGTGGCCGGAGTGACCGGATTTCTCCCCTTTCTGGCGGACAGCTTCTGGCTGCTGTTTGCGTCCCGGGCCCTCTACGGCATCTCGCTGGGGCTGGCGATCGCATTGAATACGGCGGTTGTGGCGGAATTTTCTGAAGGCGACGAACGGGTAGCCGTCATGGGCATCCAGGCGGCCAGCGTAGGCGCCGGGATGGTCGTGGTGACGACGGTGGGCGGATTCCTGGGCGGATTTGGATTTGAAAAATCTTATTTTATCAACAGCATCGGATTTATCTCCATGCTCTTGATCGCATTCTGCCTGCCGGATACCGGGACGGTGAAAACCGAACAGGGGGAAAAGCTGGAGATGACTCCAAGAGTCTGGACAGTGACGGCGCTTGGGGCGCTGGAAATGCTGTTTTTGATTACATTTTCCACCAACATCGCCATGCACCTTGGCGGAAGCCTGGCAGGCAGTACGGTGGTATCCGGAAATCTGACGGGCGTATTTTCCGGGGCCCAGATCGTCATGGGGCTGATCCTGGGGACGGTGACAAAGGCCACGAAGAAATATACGCTTCCGATCGCAATGCTGAGTTTTTCCGTGGGCGGTTTGTTGGTGATGCTTTTTCCGGCCAATTATGGTATGCTCATTGCAGGAGCGGTTTTCTGCGGATTTTCCCAGGGAATGTTCATACCGACGGCCATGGTGGAGGTGTCCAACGCTGTAAAACCCGCGGCCACGGCCATGGCGGCAGCCTGCCTGACCTGCGGAAACTGTTTCGGACAGTTTATATCCCCCACCGTTTTAAATACGGCTTCGAAACTGATCTTTGGAGAGACGGCCACGTCCCATGTGTATCTGCTGGCCGTGATCGGGATGACTGCAGCGGCAGCGGCGGTGATACTCTGTACAAAAAAGAAGCTAGTGTAGAAATGAAGAGGTAAAGGCATGGAAAACGACAGAAAACTGATGCAGTTTTATTTTCTTACAAGCCCGGAGAAATCAACACATTACCATCAGAATCTGGAGATACTCTATGTGCTTAAGGGCGAAATGGAGATTCAGATTGATGATGCTCTCTACATATTAAAAAATGGTGATTTTATTGTAGTCAACGCGAATAAGAGCCATGCCATTACCGTAACCAGGGAAATGTTCGGCGCCCGGTTTGAGATCGACTTCCACCTGCTGGCAGAATATATGGGAACCATGCAGCTCATGTTCTGGTGCAATACGGCGGCGGATAAAAATGATGCCTACCAGGACATGCGGGTTTTGCTGGACCGGATTCTGGAGCGGTATTTTGAAAAAGAAGACAAGGGCTCCCTCCATCTGCAGTCCCTTTATTTTGAGACACTGCATCTTCTGACCAGCAATTTTATGGTCAAGGCGGATGACGTGCGCGTCAATCTGGAAAATTCCCAGGATCGTGTCCGGGTGCGCCAGATCCAGAACTATATCCAGGCCAATTACCAGGGGCAGATCAGCCTGAATGACCTGGCGGAAAAGCTGTATCTGTCCAACGCATACCTTTCAAAATATGTAAAGAAACACCTGGGACTGACCTTTTTGGAATATCTGAACAACGTTCGTCTGTTCCATGCTGTAGACGAACTCATCTATACAAATAAAAATATTACCAGGATCGCGCTGGACAACGGCTTTCCCACATCAGCGGCATTTACCAAGGCATTCCGGGATATCCATGGGGAATCCCCCAGTGAGTACCGGAAGAAGATCCAGAATGTGAACCAGGAGCCGGAGCCCACTCCGGAGCAGGAGGAAAAGAACCGGCAGCGAATCCAGGAATATCTGAAATTAAGGGAAAACCGGCAGGAGCCGGTGGTAAAGCATTTCCAGGGCTGCGAGGCCGACGCGGCCGCATACGAGAGCAGAGACATGCTGTGGAATAAGGCGGTCAACGTGGGAGAAGCCTACTGCATCCTGCAGTCGGCGGTACAGAACCAGCTTCGGGAGATCCAGAGGGAAACCGGGATGGTCTATGCGAGGATCTGGAATCTGCTGACCCGTGAAAGCTGTTTTGATGAGCGGGAGGGATACAATTTCCGAAAGCTGGACCTGGTGCTGGATTTCCTGGTGGATATCCAGATGAAGCCGTATATTGAGCTGGGATACAAACCGGAGCTCTTTCTCTATACGCCGGAGCGGTGTCTGCGGCAGGAGGAGCGGGAGGACGGAATCTACCCCTATGATACGTTCTGCGAGATCATAAGGACGCTGTGTATGCACCTGGTGAACCGATACGGCGCGGATGAGGTGGAAAGCTGGTATTTTGAATTTTGGAATGACCCGCAGCTTCAGATGACCGGGGAGGACGGGGAGTACTACCGCTATTTTGAAGTCATTTACCGGACATTTAAGCAGATCCTGCCAGAGGTTCGGGTGGGCGGCGCCGGGCTGATCCTTGGGTATGAGACTCCGGTAGCCAGAGATATTTTTAAGATCTGGAAGCAGAGAGCATGCAGGCCGGATTTTATATCATTTTGCTCATTCCAGTATATCGCTCTGGTGGAATCCGGGATGCGGTACGGGAGGAAGTCCATTGACGGACATTATATGAAAAATCAGGTGGCGATCCTGCGGGAAATGATGGAAGAAGTGGATTTTCAGGTTCCGGAGATTCACATTGATGAATGGAATTTTACCGTATCCAACCGGAATATACTCAACGATAGCTGCGAGCAGGGAGCCTATATAATGAAAACCTGTATGGAGATGGAAGGCTGTGTGGATTTTATGGCCTATTGGCACGGACTGGATATCTATTCGGAGTACTATGATTCAGGGTCCATCTTAAACGGGGACTCCGGCATGATCTCCAGGGACGGTATCAAGAAGCCCTCGTTCTATGCCTTTCAGTTTTTGGGCAGGCTGCAGCAGTATGTCATGGCCAAGGACGAAAACTGCATGGTGACGACCAACGGCAGGGGCCGGTATGTGATCGCCAGTCATAATTATAAAAAACTCTCTTCCCGGTATGTATTTACCGAGGAGGACGAGATCCAGATCGGCGACCTGGAACAGTTCCTGGAGGATATGGAGCCGCTGGAACTGAGATTTTCGCTGAAAAATATGAAAAACGGAAATTACCTGGTGAAGATCTATTATGTGAACCAGGATAACGGAAATGCGCAGGAACTTTGGCGGAAGCTGGAATTTGCCAAAGGGCTTGCCAAGGACGAGATTGAATATCTGAAAAAGAGGGCGGTTCCTACCATGGAGATGAAAACCGTGGAGGTGACGGACGGCGTGCTGGAGCTGGAAAGCGTTCTGCTGGCGCAGGAAATCCGGCTTTTGGACATCCAGTACCAGTACCGGATGTGAGGAAACCGCGGAAAGGAAGGAATCATGGCGGAAAAAAGCTGCAGCAAAGGAAAAGAACTGTATCCTCATCTGTTTGCGCCTTTGAGGATCGGAAACATCAGGATGAAAAACCGCATCATCTGTGCGCCCACCAGCCCCAGCATGATCGATTTAAACGGACATTTTACACTGGAGATGATCGCTTATCTGGAGGAAAAGGCCGAAGGTGGCGCGGCGGTTGTGACTTATGGGGAGGCAATCATCCATTCGGCCACCGGAAAGTCCCACAACAAACAGCTTCAGCTGGATGCGTTCGGCGTGCGCCAGGGCATGGCGGAGGCGGCGAGGGCCATCCACAACGCAGGCGCCTATGCCAATATCCAGTTGTCCCACGGCGGAAAATACGGCGGACTGGTCAGCGTGGGCGGGGATGTGGCAACCTGCGAGGTGGCCTACGGCCCCAGCCATGAAGTGACACCCATGGGAGAGGTGCAGGAGATGCCCCGGGAGCTGATCTATGAGATCATCGAGTCCTACGGAAAGGCGGCGAAGCTGTGCAAGGAGACGGGATTTGATATGGTGCAGGTGCATGCGGCCCATGGATGGCTGTTTTCCCAGTTTTTATCCCCGGTGATGAACCAGAGGACGGATGAATTTGGAGGAAGCCTGGAAAACCGGGCCAGATTTTTCCTGCTGACGGTGGAGGCGGTCAGAAATGCGGTAGGGCCCCATTTCCCGATTGAGGCGAGGATCTCCGGGGACGACCTGACGGATATCGGTCTGGGGATGGAGGACTGCATCAAGGTGGCGGAGATGATCGACGGCAAGGTGGATCTGATCAACGTATCCTGCGGAAACCATGAGGACCCGGATATGTTCTGCAGAACCCATCCTTCCGCATTTTATCCGAGAGGGGTCAACGTGTATCTGGCGGCGGCCGTCAAAAAGCATGTGAAGACCCCGGTAGCCTGCGTGGGCTCCTTAAACGACCCGGCCCAGATGGAGGAGATCATTGCCTCCGGGCAGGCCGATGCGGTGGAGATCGGAAGGGCCGTGCTGGCCGATCCCTATCTGCCGAAAAAAGCGTACGAGGGCCGCGCGGATGACATTACACCCTGTCTGCGCTACTACGAGTGCTTCGGTTCCACCGTGGAGCTGGAGATGGTAAAATGTATGGTGAATCCCACCATGGGCCAGCAGCTTGCGGCGAAATGTCCGAAGGCGGAGCCGGAGCGGAAAAAGAAGATCCTGGTCGTGGGCGGCGGCCCGGCCGGGATGGAGGCAGCCATCACTGCCGCCCGGCGGGGGCATGAGGTCACATTGGCGGAAAAATCGGAAAGGCTGGGCGGAAACCTGCATCCGGCGGGAGCCGCTTATTTTAAGGAAGATATCCGGAAGCTCTGCAATGTGCTGGAGCGCCGGGTGGAGCGTGCCGGGGTGAAGGTGCTGCTGGGAACAGAAGCGACGCCGGACTATGTGAAGGAATTTGCGCCGGACGCGCTGTTCGTGGCGATTGGCTCCGAGGAACTGTGCCCGCCGATTCCGGGGCTGGATTCGGAGAAGGTCGTGATGGCGATCGACGCGGAGCTGCATCCGGAAAAGCTGGGACAGAAGGTGGTCATCATGGGCGGCGGCCTGGTGGGAGCGGAAGCGGCCGTCGGATTTCACCATGACGGGAAGGAATGCGCCATCGTGGAGATGAAGCCGGCCATTGCGGAGGATGTCAATTCCTTCTACCGGGGCGGCCTGATGCCGGAGGTGGAGAAGGCGGCTAAGTGTTATGTGAATACAAAGGTCAAGGCCGTGGTGCCGGAAGGGGTGCTCTGTGAGAAGGACGGAGAGGAGCTACTTCTGGAAGCGGATACGGTGGTGTGCGCGCTGGGATTGAAGCCCCTTTGCGAAAAGGCGGACACGCTGGCGGAGCTGGTGGACGAGTGCTATATCATCGGGGACTGCGGGAAGGTCGGGAAGATCTATGACGCGATGAATACAGGGTATTATGCGGCGGTGAGAGTGTAGAGGATCTATTATACTGCATTGCGATCAGAAATGGTTTATAACAGATCAGGAGGAAGCTGTCATGTGAGGAACATGGCAGCTTTTTCGTGGTGTATCCGGCGGGCGCGCGATCTAAGGGGAGTGCAAAATCTCCTCCATCCGATCTGTAAACTGTTTGACAAACGATCCGTTAGTAAGTATACTATTAAATCAATGTTAACAACTTAAATATTATTCTTCCTACTAACCACAATATCTTGTATTTTTGATTTTTAATCGCAGATAAATTTATTCCATCTTTTTAGTGGTATGGCATATTTCTCATACCGCTTTTTCTTTTCCTTAACTCAGGTTTCCATGTCTTTTCTTGCTTAATATTGCACAAATATATCGCCCTATTTTTGGTAATATTTACCTATTGACAAATTACGAAAATTTTGCAGCGAAGCTCCTTGATTATACACTTTTTGAAAGGAGATTCTTCTTATGAAATTAATGGAAATTGTCGCGTCTATCATCTGCAATACCCTTTCGGATCCTCAAGTACTTAAAAGGGCCCGTCTCAGAAAAGGGGCTTTTACCAGGAACTGTGGCAAGCTTCCCTTTTGGACTATGATGGAACTGCTCCTCAAAAGCGTCAAGCGTTCCACTTCTTCCATGCTTGATGAGTTCTTTTCTGACTTACGCAAGAAAATGGGGAATCCTATCTCACAGACCATCCACTGCTCACAGCAGGCTTTCAGCAAAGCAAGGGCTGGTATCAGCCACACCATTTTCCAGGAATGCTTTGAAAATGTCCTGGATTTCCTCTGCTGTACGGAATCCCTGGACTATCACCGCCGTCTTGGTGGGGTATGGGGCATTCAGCCTGTTGCGATTGATGGTTCCAAGATTCCCTTGCCTAACAGAAAAGCCCTTCTCCACAAATACGGCAGTATTGGGAGAGGCGCAAACTCTCCCACTGCCATGGCCAGCATTGCCTATGATGTGCTCAACCACCGTATTCTTGACGCCCTGCTTGAACCCATGAGCATTGATGAACGTACCCTTGCGGCACGCCATATGGATCACATCAGATGCAAAAGCCGGACAGATCTATTATACACCATGTTCATCTTCGATCGGGGATATGCTTCAAAAAAATTGATATCTTATATCGAAAATGATATCCATACGCGTTATCTTTTTCGGCTCCGCTCAAAATTCAACCTGGAGATTGATGCAGTCCCACTCCCTTCCGAAGAGCATGGGGTGACCGACCAGGTGGTCACTTTATATGAAGGGATGCGTGTCCGTGTGCTGCGCTTTTCCCTTCCCAGCGGTGTTACGGAAACCTTGATCACAAATGACTTTTCTCTGGATCAAACAGCTTTCAAAGCACTTTATTTTCTCAGATGGGATAAAATACCGATATCGGCATTTTGTCCCTAATGCCGATATTTTTTTAATGCCGATATTTTCATAAAAACCATATAGATGCGGATATTTTCTTAAAAATATCGGCATTAATCTTTATTATGGAG